>CAMLME010000079.1 GCA_946481235.1 uncultured Methylobacillus sp.
CAAGGGCTTCCAGATGCCCCACCAGTCGCGCGACGCCAAGACCGTCGAGTTGCGCCTTGCGCGCCAGCCGCAGCAGTTGTTCCAGGTGCAGGCTGAGGCCGAGCTTGCCGCGCATGCGCGCCTCCAGTCGTGCGCGTGCATCGGCTTCGCTGAAGCCGGCAGACCAGTGAATGTCGCGCAGCAACGCACCGGCATCCTGCTGCGGAATCCGGTATCGGCGCACCGACATCCGCAATAATGCCAGTGCGCAGGCAATCATCGGATGTGCGGCAAGCGGATCGCCCAAGGAGAAATCGTAGTTGCGGGGCATTTCCGCCCGTGCGGGATGTATGGCCGCAGGGTGCAAGGTATCGTCAAGCAGGGCAACCAGGCGCGTGCGCAGTACGCCCAACTCGGGCGCCACGATGGCAAGCCGGGAATGCGGGTCCTGCGCAAGCCGGCGCGCCGCCCAAGCGACCGCTGCGCGACATTCGGCATCGGCATCGTCGCAAGCGACCTGCACCGCATCGGCCGGCTGATCCAGGCCGAGCGGCCAGCGCCTGACTTCCACACCGCGTCCCGACAGCACATCGAGCAGACGTCTTTCCTGCGGGCTGAAACGGTCAAAACCGGCAAGATGGATCGTGGACGGCAAATGCGCTGCCCCGCGTTGCAGGCAGTCGATCTGCCTGTCCAGGTAACGTACGCTTTCGAGGGCCTGATGCTGGCGGCACAGCATCTGGAAGGTTTCCCGCCAGCCCAGGAAATGCCGGGTTTCTTCGGTCTGCTCACCGGCGGCGAGGTGCACATTCCACTCGACAAGAAGTCGATGGGCCTCGGCAGCGGATTGCGCCAGACCGGCCATATCGAACAAGGCTTGCGCTGCCTCGCCTTGCGTACCGTGCGCAATCGCCCGCTCCCACAGCAGGCGCTCCGCCATGCTGTCCAGCCTCTGGCGCGGCAGATAGTCCGGCGGGAGTTCCCCCGTCAGCATGGCGCGGTCAACCAGGTCATCCAGCCATTGCGACAATGTCCGGATCGTCGGCGGATGCCATTGCGTCAATCCCTGCACGCGCCGGAGACGCCCTTGTTCCAGCCGGAGGCTCCGCGCCAAGCGCGCGGTGGAACAAAGAATGACGGCGTTTTCCACGGCATTATCCTTTTTTGCCAAACCCATCTCCTGATATAGAATACCCAACAAAATTGGCCGGATTTATTATTCGCCGATGTAGCGCATCAATCGCGCAGTGCATGACTTTGCCTGACCGGTTCAGGCGCAGTAATACGATACCTGATAAGTATTACAAAAAACTAAGGGCGCCAACCGTGACTCCACCACTTTTTTCCCGCCTGCGCATCCAGATACCCCTGGCGTTCGTCAGCCTCTCCGCCATCGTGGCAATCCTGATTTCAGTGGATCATCTGCGCGATACCACCGAGCGCATCGTCAGCGAAAATCGCGACATGCTCAACATCATGATGCTGCAGCTGGACGGTATTATCGCCAATGACGTATTCGAAGAAAGCATGCTGCAGGGCGAGAGCCGCATTCCAACGACCGCCTTGCACACAAACATCACCCGATTGCTGCTGGTGGACGAGGGGCATCGTGTCCTGCAAGCGAACAGCAGCGAATGGCTGGGCAAACCTGCCGCCGAGGTATCGGATTACCGGCCGGACGAGGCGCTGCGCGTTCGCAAAGCGTTAAAAGGCAATATTTTTGGCAATGACACGGATACGCGGCTCTACGGTTATTACACGCTGCCGCTGGGCATGCAGGCGGGTAAGCCTCAACAGCGGTGGGGAACGCTTTATGTGGAATACGACCTCAGCAAGCCGCTGACTACGGCGCGCAAGCATGCCACGGACAAGGCGCTTCGCTTCCTCGGCCTTTCCCTGGCCGCGGCTGTGCTGCTCGGCGTGCTGATCGATCTCTTGGTATCACGCCGGACCGAACGCCTGGTGTCGATTGCCAGCCGGATCGCCAGCGGCGAAATGAGCGCGCGTTCCGGACTCCTCAAACCGGATGAAATCGGCCTCCTGGGGCAAGCGATCGATCGCATGGCGGACGATCTGGCCGAAGACCGCGAAGCCTTGCGCCGCGAGCGCAAGTTTTCGGAAGACGTGATCCAGTCCATCACCGTAGCCCTGTTCATTATCGACAAGGAGCACCGCGTCATCATCTGGAATCGCGCATGCGAAATTCTGACCGGCATCAAGGCCATCGACATCGTTGGCACGACTGAGGCGTGGCGCGGGTTTTATCCAAGCGCCCGGCCATGTCTGGCCAATCTGGTGCTGGATGGCCAGGGGGAGCAGGCGAGCAAAAATTACCAGGTGGCCGAACCGGCAGCTTTCAATCCCTACAGTTACCATGCGGAAAGCTGGTTTCACAACCTGAACGGTCAGGATCGCTACCTGATGTTCGACGCGACACCGATCTACGGCAATGACGGCAAGCTCATCGCCGTCATCCAAAACCTGCAGGACATCACCTCCATCAAGAAAGCCGAGGATCACCTGCGGCTGACGGGCCAGGTCATCGAAAGCACGCGCGAGGCCATTGTCATCACCAATGCCGAAAACCGCATTGTTTCGACTAACCGCGCCTTCACGGATGTAACGGGGTACACCCAGGAAGACGTGCTCGACAAGGATCCGTCCATGCTGGCCTCCGGACGGCACGACAAGGCTTTTTTCCGCAACATGTGGGAAAGCCTGCACGTCCGGGATTCCTGGCAGGGCGAATTGTGGAACCGCCGCAAGAATGGCGAAATCTTTCCGCTCTGGACCAACATCAGCACAATACGCGACAATCATGGCATCTTGACGCATTTTGTCGCCATTTTCGCCGACATCAGCGAGCACAAGGCCACGCTGAAGCACATCGAATTCCTCGCGCACCACGACACGCTGACCAAACTCCCCAACCGCTTGCTGCTGCTCGACCGCTTGCAACAGGCGGTCAACCTCGCGGAACGCGAAAAACATCGCGTGGCGCTGATGTTTCTCGATCTCGACCGCTTCAAGCAGGTGAACGACAGCCTCGGCCACCAGGTCGGGGACGACCTGCTGATTGCCGTGGTGGAGCGTCTCAAATCCTGCGTGCGCGAAACCGACACCATCAGTCGTCAGGGTGGCGACGAGTTCGTGATCGTGCTGCCCGACATTCTCGACAGCATTGCCGCCACCGTCATCGCCGAGAAGATACTGGAAACCCTGCGTGAGCCTTTCGTCATCGACGGACACCAGCTTTCAACCTCGTTCAGCATCGGCATTAGTCTCTACCCCGACGACGGCCATGAAATCGCCACGCTCATGCAGAACGCCGACACGGCGATGTACCACGCCAAGGAAAGCGGCCGCAACAATTGCCATTTTTATGATGAATCGATGAATGCGAATGCGGCGGAGCGGCTGAAACTGCAGAACAAACTGCGCCAGGCCATGGATCATGGCGAATTCATGCTCCATTTCCAGCCGCTGATTTCGCTGAAGGACCATGCCATCGTCGGCTGCGAAGCCCTCCTGCGCTGGAACAATGCCGAGGACGGCTGGATTCCGCCGGCCAAATTCATCCCGCTCGCGGAGGAAACCGGCTTCATCCTCAATATCGACGCCTGGGTGCTGCGCGAAGCCTGCCGCCAGGCGCAGGAGTGGGTCAATGCCGGCCTGCCGGCGCTCACCGTCGCGGTCAACATCTCGGCGCTGCAATTCAAGCGCGGCAGGATACTCGACAGCGTCAACGAAGCGCTCTCGCTATCCGGCCTCGCCCCGACCAGCCTGGAGATCGAGCTGACCGAATCGGTGCTGATCCAGGACACGCAACACACCCGCAAACAGCTCAACCAGCTGAACCTCATTGGCGTACGCCTGTCCATTGATGATTACGGCACCGGTTATTCCAACCTCTCCTACCTCAAGCAGCTCGATGTGGATAAACTCAAGATCGACCAATCCTTCGTGAAGGACATGCTGGTCGACGAACTCGACGCCATCATCGTCCGCTCCACGGTCGAACTCGCCCACAACCTGGGCCTGGAAGTACTCGCCGAAGGTGTCGAGGATCAGGATATCCTGACCTTGCTGCAAAACCTCGGCTGCGACCAGGCGCAGGGCTACCATATCGGCAAGCCGATGCCACCCAAGGAATTCGAAAAGTTGTTACGCACAAAAATGAAGTCATGAGCGACCAGAAAAACTACATCACGCCGGAAGGCCATGCCCGGCTGAAGGAAGAGTTCGAGCAGCTCTACAAGGTCGAACGCCCCAAGGTGGTCAGCGACGTTGCCTGGGCCGCCAGCAATGGCGACCGCAGCGAAAACGGCGACTACATTTACGGGAAGAAACGTCTGCGCCAGATCGATTCGCGCCTCAAATTCCTGATGAAACGCATGGATCTCGCAGAAATAGTCGATCCCTCCTTGCAGCAGGGCCTGGATAAGATTTTTTTCGGTGCATGGGTCACGCTGTACTCGCTCACCCACGACACCGAACATACCTATCGCATCGTCGGCCAGGACGAGCTCGACCCCGGCAAAGGCTATATCAGCTGGATTTCGCCATTGGCCCGCGCGCTGCTAAAAAAAGGAGTGGGAGATACGGTAAGGCTGGAAACGCCGGGAGGCGAGGAAGAATACGAAGTGATTGCAGTCAGTTATACCGCGCCGGAATAGCTGCGATCAGTCGCACTGGGACAGCATGCGCTCGGCATCGGTGCATGAAATTGCATCTCGGCCAGCAGGCTGGTCTGCGCTGTCGAGTCGCCTCCGTTTCGCCCATGCACCTTCGGGTTCCGGAAGCATCTCGGTTTTTTCCGGCGCCACATCAGGAAGCGGCACCGATGCAACTGGCTTGTCGTCATGGAATACAAACAAGGCTAAAGCAATCAGGAAAAGCACGCCCAGCGTCACGACGCGCAGCCAGGTTGCCGGAAGCAAGTGCAACGGCACCTTTTCGAATATTTCACGCCAGGCGATTTCCGTTTTACGCTCCGCGCGGCCCAGGATATACATTTCATGCTCGCGTACGTCCTGATCGGCCTTGACGCCGAAATAGGAAAACATGCGAGGGATGTCCGGATTTCCGGGAGAAACGATTTCGTAGTAGGAGCGTGAAACCATGATGCGGTTGGGAGCGGCAAAGCTCATGACCTGCTGTCCGGCATTCAGGCCGTCGCCGATGATGTTAAGCGTGTCGTTGATATCGCGCACCACGCGTACGGGGCCGAGATTGATGCCGGCCCGCAACTCGATAGGCTGGCCGGGATGGGCGAGATTGTCGCTGGAAATGCCGTCGCGTATCAGAAGTGCAACGGTCAACGCATCTTCCGGCGGGCCGAAAAACGCAATCACCGCCCCATCGCCGGTATCGAGAATGGCACGGTCGTTTTTCGGTATATCTTGAAGCGCCGCCTCGACCAGCGTATTGAAACGCTCCTTTTGCACGATCTGCTCGGCATCGGGTTTGCGCGAATAGCCGACAATGTCGACACACAGCACGCTGCAAATCGAGGTTTTGTTCAGCCGCGACTGCATGGATATTGCCCGTTACAGGACGACCTCGAGAACGACAGCCGAACGATCACCGCAAGCGAGACGATGGTGAATTCCAATCCGGAAACTGTCCTTAATTGCACTGTTTCAGCATGCGCTGCGCATCCGAACAGAGGTCATTGCGGCGCTGCTCGGATTCCCGGCGTACCGGGCGCGAAACGGCATTTGCCTCTTTCGCCTTCGTCTTTTTTGGCACGCCGGCATTGTCGGGCGACGTGCCATCCTTTACAGCTGCCCTCTCCTGCTCGATTTCCGTGAAAATTTCTTCGGACGAGACAGCGGGCCGGGAAAAACTCATCCATACACCCCAGAGTATGGCCAGAAGAAACAGACCCGCAGTCGCCGGAATCCAGTACATGCGCAATACCGCGAGCGCCCCACCCCCTTGTGTGGCGTCCTGATCCTCTGATGGGAATGGCATATCGGACTGGCCATCCAGGACGATATAGATTTCATGCTCGCGAACGTACTTGTCGGTCTTGATCCCGTAATAAGTAAACATAGCGGCGATTTCCGAACTGAGGCGCGACGCGATCTCGTAATAGGAGCGTGACACCAGGATCCTGTTGGGCTGGGCGAAACTCATCACGCGCTGGGCGGCATTGATGCCGTCGCCAACCACGTTCAACCTTCCATTCAGGTCGTTGACCACCCGGACCGGCCCAAGATTGATGCCGATTCGAACGAAGAAAAAACGTTCGGGATGCTGCTGCTGATCCTGCAGCACACTGTCGCGTATGGTCAGCGCAACAAACAGCGCCTCTTCCGGCGCTCCCAACAGCGCAAGTGCCGCGCCGTCACCGGTATCCAGTATGATGCGATCGTTTTGCGCGACATCCTTGACTGCCTCGTTGATCAGGGCGTTGAATCTATCCTTCAGCGCAATCTGGTCATCCACCGGCGCCTGGGCATAATCGACGATATTGATGAAAATTACCGTGCAGATGGATGTTCTGTTCAAGCGCTCGCTCATGATGCCTCTAAGCTGTTTCGGGATGCAAAGGGCGCCATTTAACTACAAAAAGTGCTTGAACTGAAAGAAAATTTACAATTGAACACCAAGATTGAACGCTGGGATATTTTCTGCGCCGTCATCGATAATTTCGGCGATATTGGCGTCTGCTGGCGCCTGGCAAGGCAATTAGCGACAGAGCATGGACTGGCGGTACGGCTGTGGCTGGATGATCTTGAACGTCTGCAAGCGCTCAGCCCCGATATCGACACCGTGTCCGATTCGCAAATCTCCCACGGCGTAGAAATCCGCCGTTGGAAAGTCGCCTTCGCGGAAACCGAGCCGGCCGATGTCGTCATCGAAGCATTCGGCTGCCAGCTGCCGGAACAGTATGAAACTGCGATGGCGCTGAGCGAGAAGCCGCCAGTGTGGATCAACCTCGAATACCTGAGCGCGGAAGCCTGGGTGGAAAGCTGCCACATGCTGCCCTCACCGCATCCTCGCCTGGGTCTGACCAAACACTTCTTCTTCCCCGGATTTACTCCTGGCACGGGCGGTCTGCTGCGTGAGAGCGGCTTGCTCGAAGCGCGCGATGCTTTTCTGATGGCGCCGGAAGCCTTCCGGCAATTTCTCGCCTTGCCGCCCGCCGACCCGCAGGAAATCCTGGTCTCGCTGTTCTGTTACGACACTGCGCCTATCGATGAATTATTGACAGCATGGGAAACCTCTTCTCGTCCGGTACGCTGCCTGCTGCCTGTCGGCAAGGCGCTGGCTCAGACTGCGAAGCATTTCGACAACGAATCCCTGCAACCCGGCAATATTTTGAAGCGCGGCAGCCTGACCCTGCACATACTGCCCTTCCTGCCACAGGACGATTACGACCGTCTGCTGTGGCTGTGCGACTGCAATTTCGTCCGCGGGGAGGACTCCTTCGTCCGCGCACAATGGGCTGCGCGGCCGCTGGTCTGGCATATCTATCCGCAGGAAGATGACGCACACCGGCCCAAGCTGGACGCGTTTCTCGACCTGTACTGCCTGCTCCTGCCCGAAGAGGCATCCGCGGCCATGCGCAACTTTCACCTGGGCTGGAACGGCTTCGGCAAGCTTGCGTGGGAGGACTTTCTGCGTCATCGGGAGGCCTTCGAGCAGAATGCCGAAGCCTGGATGAAGCACTTTTCCGAAACATCCGACCTCGCGTCTAACCTAGTGATTTTTTGTAAAAATCGGTTATAATGCGCCCCTTTTTATCCCCGAATCCGCAGGACATCAGATGAAAACAGCTCAGGAACTCCGCGTAGGTAACGTGTTTATGGTCGGCAACGACCCCATGGTCGTGCTGAAGGCCGAATACAGCAAGTCCGGCCGCAACTCTTCCGTGGTGAAGATGAAATTCAAGAACCTGCTCACCGAATCCCCGAGCGAAGCCGTCTACCGTGCCGACGACAAGTTCGACGTCGTGGTCCTGGACAAGAAGGAAGTGACTTACTCCTACTTCGCCGACCCGATGTACGTGTTCATGGACACCGACTACAACCAGTACGAAGTCGAAGCCGAAACCATGGAAGACGCGCTGAACTTCCTGCAGGACGGCATGGAATGCGAAGTGGTGTTCTACAACGGCAAGCCGATCTCCGTCGAACTGCCGAACTCCGTCGTCCGCGAAATCACCTACACCGAACCCGCCGTCAAGGGCGACACTTCCGGCAAGGTAATGAAGCCCGCCAAGATCGCGACCGGCTTTGAACTGCCGGTGCCGCTGTTCTGCGAAATCGGCGACAAGATCGAAATCGACACCCGCACGCTGGAATACAAGAACCGCGTGAAGTAATTCATACGCGGCATCGAGAAAAGGGGCTTCGTGCCCCTTTTTCTTTTTGCCTTACCCTGCCGTACAATGCAGGGCCGCCGCATAACGCGTGCCCAAATGAATCGTCCATACTGCCATGTCCCTACATAAAATCGATGTGCTGCTCGTCGGCGGCGGAGTGATGAGCGCCACGCTGGGCACGATGCTCGCCCGACTCGACCCATCACTGAAAATCGTCATGGCGGAGCGCCTCGATGCCGTCGCGCTGGAAAGCACCGACGGCTGGAATAATGCCGGTACCGGCCACGCCGGTT
>CAMLME010000080.1 GCA_946481235.1 uncultured Methylobacillus sp.
CGCATGATTATTCTCAATGGTGCGATGGGGTAGACGCGAAAACCGAAGAGCGAATCGCCTATACCTGCCCATAGAGTTTCCAGATTGGCCCATGCATTGGAGAGTTTGCGGCCCTGAACCCGGATGTTGGGTGCGCTGGAGTCAAAGACAGGCATGCCGAGAATCATGGCTGCCGGCTCTCCGGCCGATGCAGACATGAATTTTGGGATAAGGTCGGCCGGATGCTGGCCGTCCGAATCCATTGTCAAGGCGTGGGTGAAGCCGGCTGTGGCGGCCAAATCCAGCCCATGCAGTACTGCGGCGCCCTTGCCGACATTCTTTGGCAGATGGATGACCTGCAGGCCGCCGTCTTCTTCTGCCATCGCTTTCAGGCCCACTGCCGATTCGTCGGTGCTGCCGTCGATCACTACCCAGACCGGATTCCAGTATTGGCGAGCCTCTCGTATGGTTTCGTAGACTTTTGAACCGGGGTTGTAGCTGGGGATGAGGACGATGTGCGTAGTGGAGGCTAGCATGGCTGCGCGAGTTCTTCCGCAAAGTATTGTTCCAGTTCCGCAGTGAACAAGCGGGTGTTTTGGGGCGGGTCGAAACGGCGACCCAGGCGCACGCGAAAATGCAGCGGCATGGTCGGCTTGCGGAACAGCGGCCAGCCTTTGCTCAGGAATGGCGTATCAGTCTCGATAATAACTGTTTGAACCTGAACTCCGGCCTGACGGGCAATCAGCCCGGCGCTGCCGGTCAAGGGATTGACCGGGTGGCGCGTAGTGCGGGTACCTTCCGGGAAAAGCAAAAGATGACTGCCGTTTTTGAAATCCTCACAGGCCTGCAGCACCATGCGATGCACCGATTCGTTGCGGATATATCCTGCCAGCCGCGCACCGGCTCCGAGAAAGACGTTGTTCATCAATTCTGCCTTCATTACGCAGCAGACATTGGGCAGGCGCGAGATGATCATCACGGCATCGAGCAGGCCCGGGTGATTGGGCGCAATGATCAGCGGGGCGTCAGTGCGCAAGCTATCGAGTGCGCTAAGGTCGAAACTGCAGCGACGCGACAGGCTCAGGCTGGCGATATAGATGCGGAATCCGGCCATGATGACGAAGCGCCCGAGCGCTGTGGCAAGGTGGCGCGGCAATAGTGGTTGGATCAGGGTCGCGATCAATGTCCAGCACAAGCACAAGAGGCCTAACCAGGCGAGGCCGAGGTAGAGCAGGAGGTAATCGTATATCCCCAGCAGCAGGCGCAAGACCACACTCATTGCCGGTCCGCGCTTCCTAGGGCGCAGGAAAATGCCGTGGCTTCGATTTCCAATAACAGATCTTCGCGGCAGATATCGGCCTGCAAAAATACAGCATTGGTTTCATTCCCGGAAAGTCTTTTCAGTTCCTCACGTATTGCCGGCATGTCGACTGTATGGCGGACATAGACGCGATAAACGAGTCGGGACGGGTCGAACATGCGCTGGTCAATCACCTGATTGGCTTCGGCGATCAACGCCTCCAGATTCGCCAGTGTTTCACGTGTCTGGCCAAGTACGTCATCCGGGTGCAGTGTGCGATGCCCAACGATGCTGGCCGTTCCGGAAATGAACAGGATTTCGCCTTCTGGCAGGCGCAGCAAACTGGCACGCGAGAAGGTCGGGCTACGCGGGCCGTAGTCTTCCGGGTAGTCGTAGGCATTGACCTGACGCGGGTTTTCGATGGCTCGAGAGGTAATATTTCCGGCGAGAAAAGCGATTTGCAACGGTCCTTGTGCCAAGCCCAATGCGCAAGCGGCGGGCAGTTCGCCAGCCACGTTGCGGCCGCAGGCGAGAAACGCATCCTGACGACCGAGATTGAACTGGCGGTAGCGCTCCAATCCCCGGCTGACGCCGTTAATGTCTGCCATGTAGTTCCAGAAACGGTAAATGAACGAGTAGCCGAGTTCATCCAATAGCGCAAAAATCTGCCGGTAGGCAGATTCGGTGGCATGCTGCAAGGGTGCTGAGTCGTTGGAGTCTTCAGCCAGTTCGATGACGCCAAATAGCAGGTTTTCGCTGTGCCGGTATCGGATATTGCCATGCTGTTCGATGGCCGAGACAGCGTCGCCCAACCAGAATTCGCAGGCAAGATCGCCGTGCAGGATCGGCATCGGAACATGCAGGAATGGGATGGGCGTCGCTGGGTCGTTCGGTATTTTGTCGTCCGCGAAGCAGATCGCGCCCAGGACCTTCTGTAGCGAGGATGCAGACTCTACAGGTAACGCGGGCAAGGAAAAGTTTGCGTTTCGCAAAACCTGGTATGAAGAGTCGCTCAATTTTTTATATTGCCGTAAGGGCTGGTTTCGAAACGAATTCAGCAAATTATAGCGTATCGGCATCGAGACTCGATGGCCCGTTTGGGCCACTTGGTTAAGTGCCTGTATAATCCGTCAATTTCCCCGCGGTCGCCGTCATGTCCAAACACATTCCCCAGGTTGGTTTCGTTTCCCTAGGCTGTCCCAAAGCCTCTTCCGATGCCGAGCGCATTCTCACGCAACTGCGCGCGGAAGGTTACGAAATCTCCGGCAGTTATCAGGATGCCGATCTGGTGGTGGTCAATACCTGCGGCTTTATCGATTCGGCGGTGGAAGAGTCGCTGGACGCCATTGGCGAAGCGCTGGCCGAAAACGGCAAGGTGATCGTGACCGGCTGTCTCGGCGCCAAGGGCGACGTGGTGCGCAACGCGCACCCAAGCGTACTTGCCGTCACCGGGCCGCATGCACTGGAAGAAGTGATGGAAGCGGTGCATGCGCACAGCCCCAAGCCGCATGACCCTTATACCGACCTGGTGCCGCCACAGGGCATCCGCCTCACGCCGCAGCACTACGCTTACCTGAAGATTTCCGAAGGGTGCAACCATCGCTGCACGTTCTGCATCATCCCCAGCATGCGCGGTGACCTGGTGAGCCGGCCGATAGGCGAAGTGATGCAGGAAGCGGAAAACCTGGTGAATTCAGGGGTGCGCGAGCTTCTGGTGATCTCGCAGGACACCTCGGCCTACGGCGTGGACGTGAAATACC
The DNA here is from genome assembly GCA_946481235.1 of uncultured Methylobacillus sp. The sequence continues at coordinate 3,040 of CAMLME010000080.1, forward strand.
GTACCGGTTTCTGGGGTGGACGCCCAGTGAAGACGCGCATGACAGAACTTGCCAATGCGCTTTCGGACCTGGATGTATGGGTGCGTTTGCATTATGTCTACCCATATCCGCATGTGGATGAGGTGCTTCCCCTGATGGCGGATGGCAAGATCCTGCCTTACCTCGACGTGCCTTTTCAGCATGCCAGCCCGCGCATCCTCAAGGCGATGAAGCGCCCCGCAAGCAGCGAGAACAATCTGGCGCGCATTCGCGCCTGGCGTGAGGTGTGTCCGGACATCACCATCCGCAGCACTTTCATTGTCGGTTTCCCGGGCGAGACGGAAGACGATTTCGAGCAATTGCTGGACTTCATGCAGGAAGCACAGCTTGACCGTGTTGGTTGCTTTGCCTATTCGCCGGTCGATGGCGCAACTGCCAACGCATTGCCGGATGCCGTGCCGGAAGAGGTCAAGCAGGAGCGGCTGGCGCGCTTCATGGAACTGCAAGCAGGCATTAGTGCCGAGAAGCTGCAGCAGAAAATCGGTCAGACCATGCTGGTCCTAGTGGATGCGGTAGATGATGAAAACGCGGTTGCCCGAAGTGCGGCGGATGCGCCTGAAATCGATGGCGTGGTTTATCTCGAAGGCGGAGCGGGCTTGATCCCCGGTGATCTGGTTGAGGTCACGATTACCGATGCCGACGAACATGACCTGTTCGCTGGTCCGGCATAATCTTTAAGTCGGATACCGGTTGCGGCTAGGCTGGAGGTAGTTGCGGCTTTTCGCAGTCGGCACGGCCTTCGAGGAAGTCCAGGGTATAAGGGCAGCGGCTAGGACGGCGCACGACCTTGCGCTTTTTCCCGTGACTGGTGGTGTCTATAAATGGCGTTTCGCTGATGAGTTCGTAACCCGATTGCTGCAGTTTCTCGATCGTGGTTTCGAAAAGGCTGAGTGGATTGTCGATGTTTTGCAGGGTGACCGCTTTTTTGGTGACCTTGAGCACGTTGTACATGCTGAGTTTGCCGGCACGGCGTTTGCCGTAGATTTCTCCCGCCTTGACGATCATTCTCTTTTCCTCCGGCGTGACAATGTGTGAAGTTTAACCAAAAAATGCACATTCCAATAAAAAATTTAGGTGAATGCCAATTTGAGCTGCAACAGACTTTCCAGACGGGGCTCGCTGCTGGCATACTTTAAAACTTGTTATTCAAATCGTGCATAATGCCCGGCATCTGACCGGGGGAGTTCATCGGATGCGCAGGATAAAAAATTTAAGAATCATTATGGTGTTCGGGCACGACGTGGCCGTTGCCGCGCTCGCCTGGATTATGGCGGTTCTGCTGCGATTCAATTTCTCGATTCCCGAACATTACATTCATAACATGTTGCTGACCCTGCTCTGGGTCGTTCCTCTTCAATCCCTGATTTTCTGGCGTTTTGGTTTGTATCGGGGCATGTGGCGCTTCGCCAGCTTGCCGGACCTGAAACGCATTTTGGTAGCCGTCGGCATTAGTGCATTAACGGTTCCCGTCGTATTGCTGATGATGCAGCAATCAAGCGTTGTTGTGCCGCGCTCGGTGCTGGTGCTGGATCCGCTGTTGCTGCTCCTATTGATGGGAGGCAGCCGTTTTGCTTATCGCTCCTGGAAGGAACATCGACTCTATGGTCTGATTCAGTCGCAAGGCAAACCGGTACTCATCATGGGAGCAGGAGATGCGGCAGCGATGCTGACCAAGGAACTTGCTCGCAATCATGACTGGCAGGTAGTCGGCTTGCTGGACGATCAGGTTGCGTTTCGTGATCGGCAAATCCATGGCGTACGCGTGCTTGGGACGCTGGACGAGTTGCCGGAGTGGGCGCAACAGACCGGTGCCGCACATGTGATTATCGCTATGCCTTCCGCGACCCATGCGGACCGTCGGCGTGCGCTCGACATCTGTGCCGCTGCGGAAATCGAAACTCTGACCGTGCCGTCATTCGACGATCTGGTCAGCGGTCGTGTCAGCATCTCCCAGGTGCGCCGGGTGGAGGTGGAAGACTTGCTGGGACGCGACCCGGTCGAGCTGGACGATGCCGGTCTGCATGAACTGATCGGCAATCAGATCGTCATGGTGACTGGCGCAGGCGGTTCCATCGGATCGGAGTTATGCCGACAGATTGCGCGCTATCAGCCTGAAATGCTGATCCTGTTCGAGCTGAATGAATATGCGCTTTATCGCATGGAGCAGGAGTTCCGCGAAAATCTTCCGCAATTGCGCATTGTGTGCGTGATCGGCGACGTCAAAAATCAGGCGCGGGTTTCAGGTGTGCTGCTTCGTTACCGGCCTTCAGTGGTTTTCCATGCAGCAGCTTACAAGCACGTGCCCTTGATGGAGTGGGGCAACGTTGGCGAGGCGCTGGCGAACAATGTTGTAGGTACTCATACGCTGGCAAACGCCTGCAAGGCTGCCGGCGTCGCCAAGGTTATCCTGATTTCGACCGACAAGGCGGTCAATCCAACCAATGTGATGGGCGCCAGCAAGCGGCTTGCCGAGCTGGTCTGCCAAGGTTTGCAGGAGCCTTTGGGTACGCGTTTCGTGATGGTGCGGTTCGGCAACGTGCTCGGCTCCTCCGGCAGCGTGATTCCAAAATTCCGCGAGCAGATCGCCAAGGGCGGCCCGGTGACAGTGACGCATCCAGAGGTGACGCGTTACTTCATGTCGATTCCTGAGGCGTCGCAGCTGGTTTTGCAGGCTGGATTGATGGGGCAGGGCGGGGAAATTTTCGTTCTCGATATGGGGGAGCCGATCAAAATCGCGCATCTTGCGAAGGAAATGATCCGCCTTTCCGGTTTCGAAGATGGCGATATCAAGATCGTATATACCGGGTTGCGTCCTGGAGAAAAGCTTTACGAGGAGTTGCTTGCCGACGATGAGCAAAGCCTGCATACGCCGCATGCCAAGCTTCGTATCGCTCGAGCACGGACAGCCGATGCAGAATGGGTGGCTGGTTTGTTGCGCTGGGTGGAAGCTGCCGCGGCGATGGACGAGCATGCGGTCAAGGAAGATCTCAAGCTCTGGGTGGAAGAATATGCCGGCGACATCAATGGCATTGCCAATCGCCCAGTAACCGCACCCGCATCCGTTACCCTGCATTAAGAAAGATAAAAATGAACAGGCCCACCAAAGCCGTTTTCCCAGTTGCCGGACTAGGCACGCGTTTTCTTCCAGTCACCAAGGCCAGCCCAAAGGAAATGCTGCCTATCGTCGATAAGCCGCTGATTCAATATGCCGTGGAAGAGGCGGCGGAAGCCGGCATCACCGAGATGATCTTCATCACCGGCCGGACCAAACGCGCCATTGAGGACCATTTCGACAAAGCGTATGAGCTTGAGGTCGAACTCGAGGCGCGTGGACGCAAGGAGACCCTGGAAGAGCTGCGGTCCATGCTGCCGCGCGGCATGAATTGCATTTATATGCGTCAATCCGAAGCACTTGGGCTGGGACATGCGGTCCTGTGTGCTCGCCCCGTGGTCGGCCCGGAACCTTTTGCCGTGATCTTGGCGGACGACTTTATCGATGGCAAGCCCGGCGCCATGGCGCAGATGATGGAGATGTACCGCCAGCATGGCAGCTCGATTCTGGGGGTAGAGGATGTCGCCCCTTCTGAAACCGCCAGCTACGGCATCGTGGATGCCGTCGATATTGCGTCCCGCCTGTTGCAGGTGAACGGTATTGTCGAAAAACCGCAGCCGGAAGATGCCCCATCCAATCTGGCCGTGGTCGGTCGTTATCTTTTCACTCCACGGATATTCGATCATCTTGAAAACGTGCAACCTGGCAAGGGCGGCGAAATCCAGTTAACCGACGGTATTGCCTCGCTGATGCAGGAAGAGCGCGTGCTGGCCTATCGCTTTCAAGGCAAGCGCTACGATTGCGGCAGCAAGCTTGGCTACATGAAGGCCAATGTCGAACTGGCGATGCGGCATCCGGTCATTGGCCAGGAGTTTTCCGCGTATCTAAGCCAACTCACTGCAAAAGGCCAACCATGACGCAAATTTCGCCTCAGCAACTCCTGGATCAATCCGAAGTTCTATTTAGCGAGGCAGAAGTGACAGCGGCAATTCAACGGTTGGCGGCTGATGTATCGAATGTCCTGGCGGACAGCGCCCCCCTTGTGCTTTGCGTCATGAGCGGTGCGACGGTGTTTGCCGGGCACTTGTTGCCCCTACTCAAGTTTCCTCTGGAATTTGATTACGTGCAGGCCAGTCGATACCACAACCGCACGACCGGAGGCGATGATGTGGTCTGGAAGATGTCGCCGGGCGAGAATGTGCGCGGCCGAACCTTATTGTTGCTGGATGACATACTTGATGAAGGCCATACTCTGGCTGCTGTGCGCAAAAAATGCCTGGAAGCTGGCGCCGCCCGAGTGATGATTGCTGTGCTGACGGAGAAGGAAACCGGTCGTGAAAAACCGGTAAAAGCGGATTTCGTCGGCCTCAAGGTGCCTGACCGTTATGTTTTCGGCTGCGGCATGGATGTTTATGGATGGTGGCGCAACCTGCCGGCAATTCATGCGCTGAAGAATTAAGGCCTTCAAGAAAATCCAATCTCCGCACATGGCAGGAGCGGGAAAGTTTGACTTGTCAACCATAAGGGCGCCTATTTCCTTCGGATTCTGCCCTGAAGCCTCCCCGGTTTTGCGGTAAAATCCGGCCCATGTCCGACCCTGTTTTTATCCACCTGCGCTGCCATAGCGAGTATTCCGTCGTGGATGGCATGGTACGCATCGACGACTACGTTGCTCGCGCAGTGCAGGACAAAATGCCGGCGCTGGCACTCACCGATCTTTCCAATCTATTCGGTGCAGTCAAGTTCTACAAGGCTGCTCGTGGCAAAGGCATAAAGCCCTTGATCGGCGCGGATATCTGGCTTGAAAATGAGGTCAATCACGACCAGCCGTACCGCGCGCTTCTGCTCTGTCAGACGCATGCCGGTTATCTGCGCCTGTGCCAACTCGTTTCCCGCGCCTATCTCGATAATCAGCATCGTGGCCGGGCAGAGGTCCGTCGCGAATGGTTTGCCGAGGGCGGTACCGATGGCCTGATCATGCTTTCCGGTGAAATGGCTGGAGACATCGGTCAGGCATTGCTGCAGGATAATCTTCCGATCGCGCAGGAGCTGGCGCGGCAATGGCAACGACTATTCCCGAATCGTTTCTATATCGAATTGCAGCGTGCCGGCCATCCGCAGCAGGAGGCCTACATCGCCCGCGCGCTCGATCTGGCAGCGGGGATGAATCTTCCCGTTGTGGCGACGCATCCGATTCAGTTTCTGGATACCGACGACCACAAGGCGCATGAAGCGCGCGTCTGCATCGCCGAAGGGTATGTGCTGGCTGACCGGCGGCGCCCGCGCCATTTCACTGAGCAGCAGTATTTCCGCACGCAGGCCGAGATGGCCGAGTTATTCTCGGATATTCCCGAAGCGCTCGCCAACAGTGTGGAAATCGCCAAACGATGCAACCTGTCGCTGACACTGGGCAAGAACTACCTGCCGCAATTCCCGAC
>CAMLME010000081.1 GCA_946481235.1 uncultured Methylobacillus sp.
TCGACGCCAACACCGGCAAGGAGTTGTGGAAGTTCCAGGTCGGCTCCGGCGTGGTCGGCAATGCCATTACCTACGGTTACAAGGGTAAGCAATACGTGGGCGTACTCTCCGGTATCGGCGGGTGGGCAGGTGTTGCAATGAACCTCGGCATGACCAATGAAACCGACGGCCTGGGCGCTGCCGGCGGCTACAAGGAACTGGTCAAGTACAACGCCGCTCCTGGCGGCGGAACGATGAACGTGTTCAGCCTGTAAGACGCGTGATCGCCCGGCGTCATGCCCGGAGCGATCATGTGAGTTCTCTCCGTGTAATTTCGCGATCCTCGCCCCTCTTTCTGCCATGGAGGGGCATTTTTTTGCGCAATACCAAGCTCTACAAATCCCTATTGAATAAAGCACATCTCCGGAATACCATACTAAATAAGTCAACAATTAATCGGGGATAAGAAAAAGTCGGATTCCGCTCGATTTTCATGTCCCCAGATTGCCGGGAGGTTCGTCCAGGAAGATTTCTCAAGCACGATTTTTGAAGGAGGGAACACATTATGAAAGCATATCGAATTTCCGGAGCTTTCCTCTGCGCAGCAGCCACCATGATGCTGGGGAGTGGCGTTGCAATGGGCGCTGATTGGCCCAAGCAGGGCACGATTAATTATGTCATTCACTACGTCATGCAGCCGATCAACACCATCGATGTCGACAACCTGGGAAAAGCAGTTGCGTTGGAAATGGTAGGGACGACGGCCAATCTGGAGGGAAAGCCACTCATGGACAAGTTGATCGCCCACTGTGTTGCGATCAAGATCGATTCGGGCCCGTCAAAATACATGAACGGCGGCTGCACCATGACCGACAAGGACGGCGACCGGATTTTTACGACCTTTGATACCCGCGAGCTTGTCGGCGCACTGCCGAGATTCGGCTGCGGCACTCACACCATTACCAACGGCTCGGGTAAATACAAAGGCATCACCGGCAAGGAACCCTTCAACTGCATCGTCCTGCCCAGCGCATCGGGCCAGGGCTGGAGCGGGATGGATATCGAGCATCAGATGAATTACAAGTTCCAGTAGGCCGACGGCCGGTTTTGAGCTTGGGATTGCCAGGGCGACCCTTCGCCTGGCTGCTGTAACCCTTTGCCTCACGCTTTATCAGGTACTGTAAACATGCCGCCTGCTGAAGGGGTACTCCTGTTTTCCGCCCTTGTGAGGCCGGCCGCCGAGAATCTGGAATAGCGCCATCCAGTTGCGCTCGAAGGCATAGGCCGAACCGGCCATGTAGATGCGCCAGACACGGTATTTGTGCTCCCCGATCATCCCCATCGCTTCATTCTGGCGCGACTCCAGTCGCTCCACCCACTCCCACAATGTACGTGCGTAATGCGGCCGCAGGTTTTCCGCATCCAGCGGCTCCAACCCGGCAGCCGCCATTTCCTGCATCACCATAGACACGTGCGTCAGCTCGCCACCGGGGAAGACATAGTCCTCGACAAACTCGGCAATGCCGCTGCCCAGGCCGTTGGCCTCCACGGCAGTCGAGGTAATGCCGTGATTCATTACCAGCCCGCCCGGGCGGAGCAGGCGATGGATCTTGGCAAAATACTCCGGCAGGTTGCGCCGGCCGACATGCTCAAACATGCCGACGCTGGCGATCTTGTCGTAAGGCGGGTCCTCCGGTACATCGCGATAGTCCATTAGCCGTACCTCCACCCTTCCCTCCAGGCCGCGACGGCGGATTTCTTCGTTCACGTAGTCACGCTGATTGTCGGACAGCGTAATGCCCGTCGCTTGCACACCATACTTTTCGGCAGCCCACAAAATCAGGCCGCCCCAGCCGCAGCCAATATCCAGCAGGCGCTCACCGGGCTTCAGCATCAATTTGCGACAGATCAGATCCAGTTTTTTTTCCTGTGCGGCATCCAGGTTATCTTCCATTTCCTCGAAATAGGCACAGGAATACACGCGGTTACGATCCAGCCAGAGCCCGTAGAACTCGTTGGAAACATCGTAGTGATAGGTGATGTTGCGGCGGTCGCGGCTGCGGGTATGTCGCCACCAGCGCCAATCGGAGCCGACACCTCGACGCACCGGCGTTTCCGCCTGGCATAAGGTACGGCCGAGGTCGAGAATGTCACGCGCATCGCCGTGCAAGTCGATCCAGCCTTCGACATAAGCCCGCGCCAGTCCGCCGAGGCTGGGATTGATCAGGACGCCCAGCGCACGCGGATCAGAGGCATGAATGCGCACCCGGGGTTCCTCCACGGCCATGACTTCGCCATCCCATAGATGCACCGCCAGCGGCAGCCCCCTCAGCTTTTCGCCAAGTTGTTTGAGCAAAACATTTTTCAGCATCATGTCCTCGTTTCTGATAACGAATGGAAGCTGTTGATTATGCTAAGACAATATTAGGACGAGCAGAATTCAGCTTACTACGGTTCATTAAAATCATGAGGTGTATTTCATGACTACCCCGAATGCACTTGTCCTGCATCTGAGTATAGTACGACTCACAGAAGCCGGATTCCGGCGACTGTGCAGCACTTAACTTAAACCTAAGGAGATCATTATGTGGACCAAGCCCCAAGCTACCGAAATGCGTTTCGGCTTTGAAGTTACGATGTACGTTTGCAACCGCTAATTTGCGCTTGCATTAACCGGTAACCACGATGTGGTAGCCGGATCAAAAACGGCAGCTTCGGCTGCCGTTTTTGTTTTAAGGGGCAGCCACCCCTTATGATAGATTTTTATTATCGCATCAATAATAACAATCAATTTGTACTATTTATCACGCCTGCCTAGAATGCACTCCATCGCAGTTCAACACAACCCAAATGGAGAAAATGCAAATGGCAATATCCCTGATCAACACCCAAGTTCAACCGTTCAAGGCTTCCGCCTTCCATAACGGCAAGTTCATCGACGTGACCGAAGCCGACCTGAAGGGCAAGTGGTCCGTGGTCATCTTCATGCCGGCCGCGTTCACCTTCAACTGCCCGACCGAAGTCGAAGACGCCGCCGACAACTACGCCGAATTCCAGAAGGTGGGCGCCGAAGTCTACATCGTGACTACCGACACCCATTTCGCACACAAGGTGTGGCATGAGACCTCCCCGGCCGTCGGCAAGGCGAAGTTTCCGCTGATCGGCGATCCGACCCATGCACTGACCCACGCATTCGGCGTGCACATCGAAGAAGAAGGCCTGGCACTGCGCGGCACCTTCGTGATCAACCCGGACGGCGTGATCAAGACGCTGGAAATCCACGACAACGCGATCGCTCGCGACGTCAAGGAAACCCTGCGCAAGCTGAAGGCCGCCCAATACGTCGCCAACAACCCGGGCCAGGTTTGCCCGGCGAAGTGGAACGAAGGCGCCGCTACACTGACCCCGTCCCTGGATCTGGTCGGCAAGATCTAAGCCTCACTCGCATGACGCCCGGGCTCCTTTGCCCGGGCGGTTTTACCCAACGTTTAAAGAGAGAACGGATAGAACATCATGTTGGACGCCAATATCAAAAACCAGCTGCAAGCGTACTTCGAGAAGCTGACACAGCAGATCGACATCATCGCCAATCTCGACGACAGCGCGAAATCGCGCGAGATGCTGGAGTTGCTGGAAGAGATCGCCGGCCTGTCCAGCAGGATTACCCTGGAACAACGCCGCGATGCGAACGAGCGCGCGCCGTCGTTCTCACTGAATCGCCCCGGAGAAAACATTGGCCTGCGTTTTGCCGGCATCCCGATGGGCCACGAATTCACTTCCCTCGTGCTGGCGCTGCTGCAAGTCGGTGGCCATCCGCCCAAGGTGGAGGCCGACATCATCGAGCAGGTTACGAGCCTCAAAGGGGAATTCCATTTCGAAACCTATATCTCGCTGACCTGCCACAACTGCCCAGAAGTCGTGCAGGCGCTAAACCTGATGGCGGTACTCAACCCCAACATCACCCACGTGATGATTGACGGTGCCCTGTACCAGAAGGAAGTGGACGAGCGCCAGATCATGGCCGTGCCCTCTATCTACCTCAACGGCGCGAAGTTCGGTGACGGCCGCATGGAACTGGGCGAAATCCTTGCCAAGATCGACACTAATGCCGCCGCACGCGATGCCGAGAAGCTATCCACCAAGGACCCGTTCGACGTGCTGATCGTCGGCGGTGGCCCCGCAGGTTCGGCGGCGGCCATCTACACCGCGCGCAAGGGCGTCCGCACCGGCATCGTCGCCGAGCGCTTCGGCGGCCAGGTGATGGATACGCTGGGCATCGAGAACTTCATTTCAGTGAAGGAAACCGAAGGACCCAAGCTGGTCGCGGCGCTGGAAGAACACGTCAAGAGCTATGACGTGGACATCATGAACCTGCAGCGCGCGGAATCGCTGATTCCCGGCGAGTTGATGGAAATCCGCCTGACCAATGGCGCAGTGCTGAAAAGCAAGGCCGTCATCCTCGCCACCGGTGCCCGCTGGCGCGAAATGAATGTGCCGGGCGAGAAGGAGTACCGTGGCAAGGGCGTGGCCTACTGCCCGCATTGCGATGGCCCGTTGTTCAAGGGCAAAAAAGTGGCAGTAATCGGCGGCGGTAACTCCGGCGTCGAGGCGGCTATCGACCTCGCCGGCATCGTTGGTCATGTCACGCTGCTGGAGTTCAACGACCAGCTTCGTGCCGATGCCGTGTTGCAGAAGAAGCTGCACAGCCTCCCCAACGTCACGGTGATCCTGAACGCGCAGACCACGGAAGTTATGGGCGACGGCCACAAGGTGATCGGCCTCAACTACACCAACCGTGCGACAGGCGAATGGCATCATATCGAACTGGAAGGCATATTCGTCCAGATCGGCCTGGTGCCCAACACCGACTGGCTGAAGGGCACTATCTCGCTCAGTAAGTACGGCGAAATCGAAGTCGATGCCCGCGGTGAAACGTCGATCCCCGGCGTGTTCGCCGCCGGTGACGTGACCACCGCGCCCTACAAGCAGATCATCACCGCGATGGGCGATGGCGCGAAAGCGGCGCTGGGTACTTTCGACCACCTGATCCGCCACTAGCAGTACAAAGGCCGGCAACCTCCCGATTGCCGGCCCTTTTATTTCTGTTCTTCCACCTCGTTGCTCTCGTCTTTTCGATTGGCCAGATGATCCAACACCTGCAAGAAACTGCTCAGGCTGGGATTCCCGACAAAACTGCACGGCTTGCCGGTTCGCTTGCATTGCTCCTTCACGCGCCAGTATGCGTTGTGGCTGATGCAGCCGGTCTGGCAGATGACCGCATCCGCCGCCGAAATGACGGCTTCGAGGCGGCCGATGTTTTCCTCCTTGCCGCCATCGTGATGCATGAATTCCCCGCCACGCAGTTGGACCAGACTACGGAAGTGCGGAATGGCGTCGACGCGACCGCCGACGCACAGCACGGTGCGCCCTTGTAGGCGCAGCTCTTCCTGATAGGCGTCGTTCGCTTCCGGCTCCTGGGCCGCGATCAGTTCTTCCAGCTCGAACTCCAGCCTGCGGATATCTTCCCGTGCCACGGAGTATTCGGTTTCAAGCGCCGCGTGGCGCTCTTTCAGCGTGGCGTACGCGCCTTCGGTCAATTGCAGGCGATACATCAGGCGCATGATTTCGTTTGAGTCTGCAGATTGTTCGCGCAGGCTGTCACGCTCGGCGGCGTGCCGCTCGGCCAGCGCCTGTTGCTGGACCGCTTCGGTACGCGCCGCATCCAGCTGCGCTTTCAGGTCGGCCACCTGCTCGATGTAGCGGTTGCATGACTCGGTGACACGCTGCTGCATGCGGGACAACTCGCGCCCCAGCATCGCGTTCTCTTCCTGCAGCTTCGTCCACGCTTGCTGTTCGCGCCGCACTCCGGCGCCGATCTGGTGCTGCAGCATATGAATGTCGGCATAGACCTGCAAGCGGAATTCCTCGGTGCTCGCCGGATGCGTAAGCACGGCCCAGAACATGCCGGGGACATCATCCCCAGCCACCGCCTCGCACCATTTGCTCGCCAGCTCTTCCGTCGTTTTCAGTGGCTTGCACCGCTGGATCGACAACGCATATTTCTTTTCGAGGGTCTTGTGCAACAGGCTTGAAAGCGGCGTTCTAGTACCGCACTCGCTGGCAGCGGTGCAGTGCACTTCATAATCCGTCGGCCGGTGGGGAAAAGTCATCATCTTGCACACCAGCTCGCGTATTTCGCCGAGCTTGAAACAGACGCCGATGACAGGACAATGATAACGATGCGTCAACTCCCACAGTCGATGGCGACGCGAACCATTGACCAGTGGCACGTCGACGATCATATCAGCCTCGCTTGCTGGCGATCCACCACCAGTTGCCAGGCATCGCACAGCTCGTCGCAGGTCTTTTGCAGGATTTCCGGCAAATCGTCGCGTTGCGACAGGCCTTCCAGATGGCGGTAGATGCGCTGGCTCAGCCTTGGCGAAGGCTGGCCCTGCTCTAGCGTGGCGTAATAATGGAACAGGCATAGCAGTGCGGAAATGGCTGCGTCCGGGGTCACTGCAGCGACAGGCTGATCGAGCTCGAGTGGCATGGCGTTACTCCTTGCGCTTGTGTTATTGATAATCATTCTCATTTAAATACTGACGATCGTCAAGCCCTGCCGCAAATAAAAAAAGGCTGCCCGAAGACAGCCTTTTAAAGCACTCACACTCTTGTACCGATGATCAGCTCATCAGTGCCAGAAGCGAATTCAGTCGTTTCACGAAACTTGCCGGATCTTCCAGTTGCCCGCCTTCCGCCAGCAGCGCCTGATCGAACAGCAAGTGGGCCCAGTCGGCAAAACGTGCATCGTCGGATTCGCCCTTCAGGCGCGTCACCAGCGAATGCTGCGGATTGATTTCCAGGATGGGCTTGGTCGAAGGCGCGTTCTGTCCGGCGGCTTTCAGCAGGCGCTCGAGGTTGGCGCTCATGTCGTTTTCGCCGGTAACAATGCAGGCCGGAGAATCGGTGAGGCGATGCGTGACGCGCACCTCTTTCACCTTGTCGTCGCCCAGCGTGGACTTGATCTTCTCGACCAGTTCCTTGAACTCGTCTTCAGCCTGCTTCTGTGCTTCCTTCTCGGCTTCGTCTTCTAGCGTGCCCAGGTCGAGGTCGCCCTTGGCGACGGATTGCAGTTTCTTGCCTTCGAACTCGGTCAGACCGCTCACCAGCCATTCGTCGACGCGGTCCGACAGCAGCAGCACTTCGATGCCCTTCTTGCGGAAAATCTCGAGGTGCGGGCTGTGCTTGGCGGCAGCGAAGGAGTCGGCGGTCACGTAATAGATATGCTCCTGGCCGTCCTTCATGCGGGCGATGTAGTCCTTGAGCGAAACGTTTTCCTCGTCGGTGTCGGCATGAGTCGAGGCAAACCTCAACAGTCCGGCAATCTTTTCCTTGTTGCCGAAATCTTCGCCCGGGCCTTCCTTCAGTACGCGACCGAACTCCTTCCAGAAGGTGGCGTATTTTTCCTGGTCGTTCACGGCCATGTCTTCCAGCAGGCCCAGCACCTTCTTCACCGAACCGGCCTTGATGCCGTCGATTTCCTTGGAATGCTGCAGGATTTCGCGCGACACGTTAAGCGGCAAGTCGGCGGAGTCGATCACGCCACGGATAAAGCGCAAATATTGCGGCATCAGCTGTTCCGCGTCGTCCATGATGAACACCCGCTTCACGTACAGCTTGATGCCGTGGCGGCGCTCGCGGTCGTACAAGTCGAACGGCGCGCGGCCAGGGATATACAGTAGGGAAATATATTCCTGCTTGCCTTCGACGCGGTTATGACTCCACGCCAGAGGTTTGTCGAAATCGTGCGCGACGTGCTTGTAGAACTCCTCGTACTGCTCGTCGGTGATGTCGTTCTTGGCTCTCGACCACAGCGCGGAAGCCTGGTTAACGGTTTCGTCCTCGTCGGTCGGCACCTGTTCGCCGTCCTTCCATTCGGATTTCTTCATCACGATGGGCAGGGTGATGTGGTCGGAATACTTGCGGATGATAGACTTTATCTTCCAGTCGTTGAGGAACTCGTCCTCGCCTTCGCGCAGATGCAGCACGATCTCCGTACCACGTGTCGGCTTCTCGACGACTTCCAGCGTGTAGTCGCCGGAGCCGGCCGATTCCCAACGCACGCCGTGCTCGGCGGTGAGGCCAGCGCGGCGGGTAGTCAGCGTGACTTTATCGGCAAGGATGAAAGCGGAGTAAAAACCGACACCGAACTGGCCGATCAGGTTAGCGTCCTTGGCCTGGTCGCCGGAAAGCGCGGCAAAGAATTCGCGTGTGCCGGATTTGGCGATGGTGCCGATATTGTCGATGACTTCCTGGCGGCTCATGCCGATGCCATTGTCGCTGATTGTCAGCGTACGGGCGGCCTTGTCGAAGGCGAGACGTACCTTGAGCTCGCTGTCGTTTTCGTACAGCGCGCCGTCCGCCAGCGCTTCGAAGCGCAGCTTGTCGGCTGCGTCAGACGCGTTCGAGATCAGTTCGCGCAGAACAATTTCCTTGTTGGAATACAAGGAATGGATCATCAGGTGCAACAGCTGTTTGA
>CAMLME010000082.1 GCA_946481235.1 uncultured Methylobacillus sp.
CCATTGCCCAGTTGAACCAGGCCGGTTTCCGCGTCGCACTGGCGACCAACCAGTCCGGCATCAGCCGTGGGCTTTTCGACATGGCAACGCTGAATGCGATCCACGACAAGATGCACCGCGCGCTGGCGCAGTACGGCGGCCGCATCGACGCGCTGTTCTACTGCCCGCACGCGGCCGACGACAACTGCAATTGCCGCAAGCCCAAGCCCGGCATGATGGAAGAAATATCCCGCCGCTTCTCTGAAGACCTGCGCGGCGTGCCCAGCGTGGGCGACTCGCTGCGCGACCTGCAAGCCAGCGTAGCCGTAGGCGCGCAGCCCATCCTGGTACTGACCGGCAAGGGCGAGAAAACGCAAGCCGCCGGCGATCTGCCGGAAAACACCTGGGTCTGCGCCGACCTCGCCGAAGCAGCCCAGCGCATCATCTTCGAAAGAACGCCGTGGGGTATCGCTTGATCGCAATCTCGCTCTCCGCCGCTTCACTCCTGTAATCGTTCTTTCATGACCCGACTGCGTTCGCTGATTTTCAATCTGGGCATGTGGATAACGATTCCGCCTTTCGCCTTGTTGGCGATCCTGCTGATTCCCTTGCCTGCCGTGACCCGCTCCCGCATCGTCGGCGGTTGGGCGCACTTCGTGGTGTGGTGGCTGAAGCTGACCTGCAACTTGGAATATCGCGTCATCGGACGCGAAAACATCCCCAACCAGGCCTGCGTCGTACTCGCCAAGCACCAATCCGCCTGGGAAACCATCGCCTTTCAGACCATCTTCCCGCCGCAAATCTGGGTAATGAAGCGTGAGCTGCTATGGATTCCCTTTTTCGGCTGGGCACTGGCAGCACTCTCTGCCATTGCCATCGACCGCTCCGCCGGCCGTGAAGCCCTGAAGCAGCTCGTCTCGCAAGGAAAAAACCGACTCAAACGCGGCCTGTGGGTGGTGATCTTCCCCGAAGGCACCCGCATCTCCCCGGGCGAACGCGGCAAATACCACATCGGCGGCGCATGGCTCGCAACCCACACCAACGCCACGGTCGTGCCGGTTGCCCACAACGCCGGCGAGTTCTGGCGCAAGAACAGCCTGCTCAAGCGCGCGGGAACGATCACCGTCAGTATCGGTACGCCTATCAATGCCACCGGCATGAAGACGGATGAGCTGAACAAGAAGGTTGAGGAATGGATCGAGGCGGAAATGCCCCGACTGAACACCCTGTGAGCGAACGGCTACTCAAGCTCGCCAACGGCCACAGCATTCCGTATCTCCTCAAAGTCAGCGCCCGCCGCCGCACCATCGGCCTGCAGATCGACGAGAAAGGCCTCACGGTTCACATCCCAAGGCGCGTCCCTCAGCACACCGTGGAAAGCCTGCTGCAGGACAAATCCGACTGGATCACCCGCAAACTCGCCAAATGGACGGATCGCCCGGCTGCCATCGAATGGCAGGACGGTGCCACGCTGCGCTATTTAGGTCAGGAAATCCGGCTGGCCTTGCGCCGGGATACAAAAAGCCGCGCCGTGGACTTCGACGGCACCCGACTCCACCTTGCCCTGCCCAACCCCGACGATGCACAAGCCGTGCAGCGCAAAGTCGTCCAATGGCTCGCCAAGCAATCCCGCCCGGACTTCACCCGACGCATCGAGTTGCTCGCCGCCAAGCTGGGCGTGCCCACGCCGCCGCTGTATCTCTCCAGCGCCCGAACCCGCTGGGGTAGTTGCAACTCACGCGGGGAGATACGGCTGAACTGGCGCCTGATCCAGGCACCGCCGCATATCATTCATTATGTTGTCGCGCACGAACTGGCGCATTTGAAGGAGATGAATCACAGCCCGAAATTCTGGGCTTGGGTGGGCAAGTTGTGCCCAGAGTATGAGGCGGCGAGGCAGGAATTAAAGGCTATTTCGGCGGAGTTGCATTTGGTCTAGCACCCGTATGGGCGGATGAGTGTAGCGTTATCGCACTACAAATTCAGAATGCAAAAAGCCGGCAAAACCGGCTTTCACCTCCTTTAACAAGCTCAGGGTAAGCCTCTCCCCCAAGATCAGAGCGAATAGTTATCGCAACCGCAACGCGTTCAGCACCACCACCAGCGAACTCACCGACATCCCCAGTGCCGCCAACCACGGCGAAATAAACCCCGTCGCCGCAAAAGGAATCGCCAGCAGGTTATACCCCAGCGCCCAGCCGAAATTCTGGCGGATCACGTTCATGCCGAAGCGGCTGGTCGTCACGGCGTGTTCGATTTCCAGCAGGTTCTCGGTCAGCAGCACGATGTCACCGCTGGTACGTGCCATTTGCGTGCCGCTGCCCATGGCAATCGATACCTGGGCGCCGGCGAGTACCGGCGCATCGTTGATGCCATCACCGACCATCGCGACGACTTCGCCGTTTTGTTGCAGTTTTTGCAGCGCGGCAAGCTTTTGCTCCGGCCCGAGATCAGCCTGCCAATCATCGACGCCGAGGACTTGCGCGTGATGGGCAACGGCGTCGGCCGAGTCGCCGCTAAGGATGGACACGCGCAAACCGCGCTGACGAAGCTTCGAGATCATCTCGACCGCTTGCGGACGCAGCGTATCGGCGAGCACGAAGGCAGCCAGCACTCGCTCGCTATCGCTCAGCCAGACCAGCGTTGCGCCCGGCGGGATATCGTCTACTTCCAGCCGGTATTGCGCGGCGAGGGCGGGGTTCATGCCGACATTGCCCAGCGAGTAACGCTGCCCATCGATGGTGCCCGTCACGCCCTTGCCCGGCACGTTTTCGCTATGGCTCACGACGGGCAGGGAACTGCCCTCGGCCGCCTGCAGGAAGCTTTGCGCCAGCGGGTGCTCCGAAGCCTGCTCGAGGCTAGCTGCCAGCGACAGATACTCTTCAGCGGATTTATCGCCGATGGCTACCGTGCGCAGCAGCACCGGTTTCCCCAGGGTCAGCGTGCCGGTCTTGTCGAAAATAAAATGCGTGGCACGAGACAGGGTTTCCAACGCATGGCCGCGTGTCAGCAGTACGCCGCGCTTGACCAGGTGTGAGCCGGCAGCGGCGAAAGCGGCCGGGGCCGCCAGTGAAAGAGCGCACGGGCAACTGATGACCAGCACCGCCAACATGATTTCAAAAGCTTTGGCGGGCTCGATACGCCACCAATACCAGCCGACTACAGCTACCAGCGCGAGCAGGATGTAGGTAAACCAGCTTGCCAGCCGGTCCACCATTTGCGCCAGGCGGGGCTTTTGCGCCTGGGCGCGATCCAGCAGGCGGGCGATGCCGGCCAGCACGGTTTGCTCGCCGACGCCGCTGACGCGAATCAGCAGCGGGCTTTCATAATTGATGCTGCCGGCGTAGACATGGTCACCGGGTGACTTCGGCAGGGGACGGCTTTCGCCGGTGAGCAGCGATTCGTCAGCATTGCTCTCGCCCTCTTCCACGATGCCGTCCGCGGCAATGGTTTCACCCGGCTTGGCGAGGATCAGTTCGCCGATGGATAATTCATGCACCGCCACCAATTCATGCTGCTGATCGGCGCCGACGCGCGTTGCCATGGCCGGCACCAGACGCAACAGGTTCTCGGCGGCTTCGACGGATTTCTCGCGTGCGTTGCGCTCCAGGAAGCGGGCACCCAGCAGGAAGAAAACAAGCATGGTGATGGTGTCGTAATACACCACGCCATCGCCCTGCAGCGTCGCCCAGACGCTGCCGAAGAAACCGGCCAGCACGCCCAGCGTGATCGGGGTATCCATGTTTACCTGGCGATGCATGAGCGCGCGCCAGGCGGAGTTGTAGAACGGCAGGGCCGAATACAGGATGGCGGGCGCGGTCAGAAGCAGGCTGAACCAGCGCAGCAACTCACGGGTCGCGTGCTCCATGCCTTGCACATCGCCGGCGTACAGCGCGACGGCGAGCATCATCACCTGCCCGGAAGAAATCCCGGCAACCGCCAGACGGCGGATATCGCCCTTGCGGCGCTCCTGGCGTCTTTCTTCCTGCTGCTGTGCATTAAACGGATGGGCCTGGTATCCCAGCTTGCGGATTTCGGCGAGGATGGCGGACAGCTTGACCCGGGACTCATCCCAGCTGATACGGGCACGATGGGAGGCGTAGTTGACACTCACGTCATGCACCCCTGGAATCTGCTTCAGGTGACGTTCGTTCAGCCAGATACAGGCGGCGCAGGTAATGCCTTCGAGGATCAGCGAAGCTTGCTTGAGGTGCTCGCCCGTTTCATGCACAAAGCTTTTCTGCACCTCGGGGTGATCGTAAAGATCCAGCTTGCGCAGCTCTTCCGGCACCAGTTCCTCGACGCTTTGCGGCATCTCGGTACGGTAGCGGTAATAATCTTCCAGGCCGTTGTCGACGATGGACTCGGCCACCGCCTGGCAGCCATGGCAGCAAAGATCGCGCGGCTCGCCGAGGATGGAGGCGCGAAACGGACTGGCCTCCGGAACAGGCAGGCCGCAGTGATAGCAGGCAGTGTCCGCGTTCATTCAGGTCGACCGATCAGGTCGGATCATCTACCAGCAGCGATTTCTTGGTGTGGAACACATCCTTGCCGCGCTCGATATGGATTTCGACCACCCAGCGACCGGCGTCGGACAGCAGGATCTCGCCCTGGTATTCGCCGGGAACGGAAGATTTCAGCTCCATAGAGCGATCATCCTTGCTATTGGCCATGCGCCAGAAACCAAAGGTAACGCTGTCGGCCTCGACAGGCTGCCCCTGGGCATCGCGCACGATAAGCTTTACCGGTGTGTTGACGTCGCTCTTCAGCTCATCCAGACCCTGCACTTCAACTTGCCAGCCGAGATTGCGCTGTTCCTGAACCTGTTGCTGATGCGGTTCGTAAAGTTTGTTGCGATCATGCGGGATCACGCCGGGGAAAACGGTATGCACCTTTTCCTTGTCCTGGCTGGGAAGAAACCAGCCGACAACCCAGTTGGGCAGTCCGTGCGTGGCGACCGACAGCAGAATGGCATTGAAAATTGCCAGGAAAACGAAAAAGGCAATCAGCAATTTGGGCGCCCAATGCATCTTTTCCTTCTTCTTCCAGGTCACGCTGAAGACGCCAAGCACTGCAGCCGTGGCAAGGAAGACCACCAGGTGAATCGCCAGGACGTCTCCGTCTTGCGGATGGGTGACGCCATAGGCGAGATAGGCAAGGAAAGGCAACAGACCAGCGAGGATGGCGCTCCAGTAGCTGGAAAGGTTCAGCCGTCGTCCCATAAAGAATATCAGGACGACAGCAATCAGGCCGCCGAACAGGGTTTCCGTCATCGTCACCAGCATGGTCTAGTTTTCCTGTCCGCTAATAAAGCCAACTTTACGTACTATTGGTTCGCGCGGGGCGGATTCCGCCGTCACGACGAATTCAAACTCGCGCGTCTTTTTCGCCATGTCTTCCGGCAGATCGATTTTCGCATTCAGGAGCAGATCCTTGCCGGCACGGACGCGTATTGTCGATACCTTCCCGAGATCAAGCGCGCTTGCGGGAATTCCGCTCACTGCCACCTGATAGGTTTGATCGGCTTCGGTTTTGTTGACGATGTGCACATGATAACGATTACGCACGCTGCCATCGGAAAGCTTGACGAATAATGGCTGACGTATCTGCTGCACACGCACCTCGGCATCGCTGCGGGTACCGATGTTGTAACCCAGCGCCCCGATCATGATGATCAATGCAGCGGCGTATCCCAACACCTTGAGGCTCTTCCACTTGAGGTGAGGTTTTTCCGGGTGCTCACTCTTCAGGTTGCGCTCGGAATCGTAGCGGATCAGACCGCGAGGAAAGCCAACCGAATCCATGATGTTGTTGCAGGCGTCGATGCACAGGCCGCAGGAAATACACTGGTATTGCAGGCCGTTCCGGATGTCGATGCCAGTCGGGCAAACCTGGACGCAGAAACCGCAATCGATGCAATCGCCATGGCCCTTGGCCTGACGCTCCTCACGCGTGCGCAGCCCTTCTTTCGGCAGCGAACGTCCGGCGGTGCCTTCGCCGCGGCGTGTATCGTAGCTAACCGCAAGTGTGTCCTGTTCATACATCACGCTCTGGAAACGGGAGTAAGGGCAAATGTAATTGCAGATCTGCTCGCGCGCATGGCCGCCGGCGACGTAAGTGGTAATGGTCAGGGTGACAACAGTGATGTAGGCCGCCTGTGCGGCTTCGCCAGTGAAGAACTTATGCAACAGATCGGGAGCATAAGCAAAGTAAGCCGCAAACGTGAAACCGGTCCAGAAAGAAACCAGGATCATGAAGAAATGCGATGAGCCGATCTTGAGGATTTTCTCGAGATTCCATGGCTGTTTGCTCAAGCGCATGCGCGCCGGACGCTCGCCCTGGATCATGTGCTCGATCAGCATGAACATGTCGGTCCATAACGTCTGGAAGCAGAAATACCCGCACCAGGCCCGGCCGACCAGCCCAGTCACGAAAAACAGTAATGCGGCAGCAATGAACAGCAACATCGACAGCCAGAAAATATCCTGCGGATAAACCACGAGGTCGAAGATGAAAAACCGTTTTGAAACCAGGTCGAACATGATGGCCTGATCGGCGGAGCTTGCGCGGTCCCATTGCACCCACGGCAATGAAAAGAAGACGGTATAGGCCAGCACGAGTATGCCGGTCTTGAAATTGCGGAATTTGCCCTCTACCGAACGGACAAAAATCGGGATGCGCTTCTGGTACAAGTGCACTTCGTTTTCAGTTGCCATCACTTACCTATGTTTGCTAACCGGTTACTCTGAATCACAAAAAGACGAAAGGCCCACGTCTTGAACGCGAGCCCTTCTTGAACATACTACGCTTGTATCAATGTCAGATTACTTACCGCCACCAAGGCTGTCGTGGACATACACCGTCAGCAACTTGATCTGCTCAGGCTTGAGACGAGTGCTCCAGGCAGGCATGACACCGCGCGACAAACCACCGCTGATGACTTTCTTGACCTCTTCCACCTTGCCGGCCGCATCTTCCTGTCCGGGCACATTTGCCCACAGCCAGATCTTGTCGGTCAGGTTGGCGGAGCCGAGGTCCGGCTTACCCTTTGCATCTTCACCGTGGCAGATATAGCAACCCGCACCTTCGCTCTTGAACAGCTCTGCACCCGCTGCCGCTGCACTGGCATCGACTTGCTCACCCGACAGGCTCAGCACATAGTTGGCAAGTTGCGTGACCTGCTCGTCCTTCAGCATATCCTTGAATGGAGGCATGAAGCCGGTACGGCCGTTAGACAACGTCTGATGGATCTTGTCGTAGGTACCACCGAAAATCCAGCTGTCGTCCGTCAGGTTAGGCGAAAAACTGATCTTGCCCTGGCCGCCGGACATATGGCACGGAGCGCAGTTGTCGGAGAACAGCGTCTTGCCGGCAGAGTTGACGAATTGCATCAGCTCGGCGTCCTTGGCAACATCTTCAAACGGAGTCGCTGCCACCTTGTCGAACCATTGCTTTTGCATCGCTTCGGCCTCGTTGGTCTCCGCCATCAGCTTGGCACGCATGTTCCAGTGGGTTTCCTTCTGGACTTCCTTGCCGTCAACCGTCCTGGCAGTGTACTTGATGGTATTCAAGCCTTCGACGCCCTTGGTGTAGGACTTGCCGATCGGCCATGCCGGATACATCAGCCAGTAAACAACCGAGAAGATGATGGTGAGGTAGAACGTCCACAACCACCATCTCGGCAACGGGTTCGTCAGTTCCTGAAGATCGTCGTCCCAGACGTGACCCGTTGTGTTTTTACTATTTTCTTGCCCCATGATTAATTTCCCTTCGCATCCTGATGTTCGTCGAGGAACGGTATGTTCTTGTAGCTCTCGAGCCTGTTCCCACGATTCCTGCTACCGAAAACGTAGAACAGGATTCCGCAGAACACGGTGAAGAAAATCACTAATGCGAGAGGCTTCGTGTTCTCGAACTGCGTAAACCACATCAACCATTCCATAGTCTGGTTCTCCTAGCGGAATTTGGCGAAATAGTCGTCATCGAACTGCTTGAAGTCGACCATGGTGCCCAGAACCTGCAGATAGGCAACCAGAGCATCCATTTCGGTAATGTCGCTCTTGTTGTTATCGAAATTGCCCATCTTGGCCTGATCGACCAGGATTTCTTCCGCATTTTCGATACGCAGCGTATCCGCGACATCTTCACCGAAGGTCTCGACATTACGCTTGTACTCGGCCTCGTTGCTGGAGTAAGGGACACCTACCAAACGCAGTGCAGTCATCTTCTGCGTGATATTGGAGTAGTCCAGTTTGGTTTCCAGCAGCCACGGATAGTTCGGCATGACGGACTCGGGCACCATGGAGCGCGGAGCGACCAAATGCTGTACGTGCCAGTCGTTGGAGTACTTGCCGCCAACACGTGCCAGATCAGGGCCGGTACGCTTGGAACCCCACTGGAACGGATGGTCATACTTCGACTCCGCCGCCAGCGAGTAATGGCCATAACGTAGCGCTTCGTCGCGGAACGGACGGATCATCTGCGAGTGGCAGGTGTAGCAGCCTTCGCGGGTGTAGATGTCGCG
>CAMLME010000083.1 GCA_946481235.1 uncultured Methylobacillus sp.
ATTCCGGCCAGCATTTCCATGTTGTGCAAGGATGGGCAGGCGTGGTTGCTGAGCTGTAACCGGCAGCTTGTCGATCTGGATGATGATCAGTTCAGTTACCGCGGCAGTGAATTGAACGGTATGCGAGCTCATTGGAACGCTTTCGAAGCGATTGCTCAGGCTGTCGCGAAAGCAATGCCTGGGCTGGCCGGTTACGTCGGGGTCGATGTGGTGGTCGGAAAAGAGGAAACTCTCGTGCTGGAGGTTAACCCGCGTCTGACGACTTCCTATGCTGGCTTGAGCCGCGCCACAGGCTGCAATACGGCACGGATGATAGTGGACTTGTTCTATAATGGCGGCTTTCTGCCCCCTCCCGTCATCGAACGCAATATCGTGGAAATCCGCCTCAATGAATAATAATCCGACATTAGGCTGGGATTTGGGCGGAGCTCATCTCAAAGCAGTGCTGATTCAGGATGATGGCTGTGTAATGCAAACTTTTCAGCAGCCATGTCCGCTTTGGCGCGGTCTTGATCATCTCGAGCAAGCAGTAGCAACGATTATGTCCAAGTTGGAAACAATCCCGCAACGCCATGCTGTGACGATGACCGGCGAACTTGCAGATATTTTTCCCAATCGCGATACCGGAGTGCAACTTCTTACGGAATGTATGGAGCGCTCTCTGGGTGGCGTGAACGTACGTATTTACGCCGGCCCGGCAGGATTTGTCAAAACGGATTCCATTGGTGCACATTTGCATACCATTGCTTCGGCCAATTGGCATGCCAGTGCCGCATTTCTGGCTGCACAAACAGGTGACAGCCTGCTTGTCGATATTGGCAGCACCACAACAGACATCATCATGCTATACCGTGGCCAGCCTGCGGCGATCGGCTATTCCGATGCCGAGCGGCTGCAAAGCGAGGAAATGGTTTATACCGGAGTTGTTCGTACGCCAGTGATGGCGGTTGCTCAGCAATTGCCCTTTGCCGGTGAGTGGCAGCGGCTGGCGGCGGAACATTTTGCGACGATGGCCGACGTTTATCGGCTGACCGGGGAGTTGCCCGAGGGCTATGATATGGCGGAGCCGGCGGATGGGGCGGGCAAGACCGAGATGGAGAGTGCTCGACGTCTGGCACGCATGTTAGGACGCGATCTGGAAAGTGCGACCATCGCGCAATGGCGCCAAATGGCGTTTGCCGTGAGGTCACAGCAGTTGCGATCCTTGCAGGCCGCACTTGAGCGCAATCTTTCGCGCGCTTTATTGCCGGACGATGCGCCACTAGTCGGCGCCGGAGCCGGTCGCTTCCTGGTGCGCGAACTGGCGCAACGCTTACGTCGCCCCTATGCGGATGCGGCCGAACTGATCCCGGGTGCCGGCGGATCGGCGGAGTGGGCAAGCGTCTGCCTACCGGCCTATGCTGTTGCCTGGCTGGGCAGTCGGAGTGCCATATGGCATTGATGCTCGCCGAACTGCCGTATCGTGCGGACAGTGCCTCGTTATTCTCACGGATTGCGCATCGCCCATGGGCGGTATACCTCGATAGCGGTTGGCCAGGGAGTCATTACGGACGTTATGACATTTTCTCTTCCGACCCTTTTATCACGCTCTCCACGCACGAAAAGCGCACCGAGATATGTGAATCACATGCAATGCATGAAACGGAGGAAGACCCATTTTCGGCGTTGAAATCCATCCTTGGACGATTTACGAACGAGAGTTCTGAGCTGCCCTTTACGGGAGGCGCCATCGGTTATTTCGCTTATGATCTGGCGCGGCGCCTGGAGAAATTGCCAGCCCACGCCATGGATGCCGAGAGCATGCCTGAAATGGCCATTGGCATATACGACTGGGCGGTTGTGGTCGATCACCATGCCGGACGGGCGTGGCTGGCCGGGCAGGGGCACGATGCGCGAACGAAAACGGAATGGCCGTCATTGCTGTCTTTATTCACCGATGGGTCGGATGCGAATGTTGGTCCATTTAGCGTGACCGGCCCGGTGCTTTCGAATATGGACCAGGTTCGCTACGCCGATGCGTTCGAGCGAATCAAGAGCTATATCGATGCCGGCGATTGCTATCAGGTAAATCTAGCGCAGCGATTTTCGGCTCAGGCCGAAGGTAATCCATGGGTGGCATATCACCAACTGCGGCAATTCAGTCCCGCGCCATTCTCCGCCTACCTGAATACGCCTCAGGCACAAATTCTTTCGGCTTCACCGGAACGCTTTCTGCGCGTTCATGAGGGGCAGGTCGAAACCAAACCGATCAAGGGTACTCGTCCTCGCGCGGCTGATCCGATGCAGGATCGTGCCTACGCCCAGGCGCTACTAGCCAGCACAAAAGACAGGGCCGAGAATTTGATGATTGTCGATTTGTTGCGCAATGATATCGGCAAGAATTGCGCTATCGGTTCGGTACGTGCAGACCGGCTGTTCGAGCTTGAGAGCTTTGCCAACGTGCATCATCTGGTCAGCACCGTGACAGGAACATTGGCGCCCGGTAGAGATGCACTGGACCTGTTGAAGGGCTGTTTCCCCGGCGGCTCGATTACCGGGGCGCCCAAGCTGCGTGCAATGGAGATCATCGAAGAGCTCGAACCACACCGGCGGGGTGTCTATTGCGGAGCTATCGGATACATTGGTTTCGATGGCAACATGGACACCAATATTGCCATACGGACGGCGGTATACTCGGAAGGAACGATTCGTTTCTGGGCAGGGGGAGGGATTGTTGCCGACTCCGAAATGCAGAAAGAGTACCGGGAAACGCTGGACAAAGCCTCCGGCATGTTGCAACTGATGGAATATCTGAGGGCGGCAAATGTGGGTCGTTAAACTGGGCGGTAGCCTGCTGGGTACTCCGGAATTGAAAGAATGGCTAGCCTTGCTGGCAAAGCAAAGCGATGGGCGGATCGTTATCGTGCCTGGTGGTGGCGTCTTTGCCGATGCAATACGCCAACATCAGAAAATGGGCGAGTATGACGATGTTGCTGCGCATCAGATGGCGCTGCTGTCGATGGAGCAATATGGCCTGGTGTTGAAATCCATACAACCGGCCCTGGCAATGGCTGCCTCCGAACTGGAGATAGCTGAGCGATCATGGCAGCATCGTGCAATCGTGTGGATGCCAAGTCATATGGTATTGGCTGATGACAGCATTTCACCGAGCTGGGATGTAACTTCCGATAGCCTGGCCGCCTGGCTGGCCGGGAAAATTGGAGCGGATCGGTTGGTACTGGTAAAACATCATGATGTTGTTGAACAACCGGTACCTGTTCGTCGTCTGATGAACGAAGGCGTACTGGATGCCGCTTTCGATAAATTTGCTGAAAAACTTAAATGTCCTATACACATCGTCGGTAAATCAGGCTATGCAGAGTTTGCTGCAGCGCTGGCAGGTGGACCGATACCCGCGCTGGCATTTTAGGAGATTTCATATGGAAAAAACTACAGAACGCGTTTACAACGAGCAGGAAATTCAACAAAAACTGGCAAGCGAATTGCCGCATTGGTATTACGAAGACGGATGGATTCGCCGCAAATACAAGACCAGCGGCTGGAAAGGGACGCTGATGGTGGTCAATACGGTCGGGCACCTGGCCGAAGCGGCCTGGCATCATCCCGACCTGACGGTTTCCTACGCCTTTGTTATCGTTAAATTGTGCACGCATACTGCCAAGGGCATTACCGACAAGGATTTCACGCTGGCGAAGAAAATCGAAGAAGTCATTCAGTGGCAGCCGGGTTCGGAAGGCGGAGCCTTGGAAGGAACGCCCAACGACGATCCGCGTTTCAAATATCTGAAATACGACTGAGATCTTCCGCTGCGGCATAAAAAGCGAAATGGCCGGTGCTGTTTCGCTTTGCCGCATACATGGCTTCATCTGCTCGGCGCACGAGAGTCTGCTCGTCGTCTCCATCGCTGGGGTACAGGCTGATGCCTATGCTGGCATCAGGAAACAGCATGATCCCTTCGGTAATGAAAACTGCCCGCAGCGTTTCGAGCAGATGGGTAATGACCATCGTGCAATGCTCTTGTCCGGAAATCGATGTCAGAAGAATGCCGAACTCATCCCCGCCGAATCTCGAAACAGTATCTTCCTCGCGCAGGCAGCTACGCAACCGCATGGCAACTTCCTTTAGCAACTGATCGCCTACATGGTGTCCGTGGCTATCGTTGACCTGCTTGAATTTATTCAAATCGACGAATAGTACTGCGAGTTTTCCGCCGCGCCGCTTGGCAGAAAGGATGCTTTGTTGCAGGCGATCGTCGAACAGCAAGCGATTGGGCAAGCCGGTCAGTGCGTCGTGATAGGCCAGGTGACTTAGGGTCTTTTCCAGCGAACGCTGTTGCGAAACGTCGGCAACGGTTTTGATGCGGACGGTTGCATTGTCCAACGTCAGCTCGCGATATTGCGATTCGGCATGAAACAGCGAGCCGTCCTGGCGCCGACCGTAAAGTACATTCTCTTGCAGGAGCAGTAGCTGACTTCCCGGCATGCCGATCATGTCGGCGGCTTCAAAACCGAATAGCGTACCAGCGGAGTCATTGGCGGCTTTGATGATCCCTTTGTCGTCGCATACCAGGATGCCGGCATTGATCCTGTGAATGATATTGTTAAGTGTATCCTTGTGCCTGCTTGCCTTGCGCAGTTGCCGCCGCATCATCAGGATGATATGGATGAGGCTGGCGACAGCAAGGCTGAATGTCACGATCTGCAGGAGCCGGATACGCGATGTTTTGGCAACAGCGCTTTCTTCCAGCGTGGTCGTCAATGAGTTCATCAGCTCCAGCAGTGCAAGGTTTTCCGTATTCGCCAGCACAACGGCTTCAGCGATTTTTTCCTTGGTCATGATTTCGGAGTCATGTAACAAGTCCAGAACCCGGTCACGATAAGGATTCCAGATTTTTTCCGCCTGATTGAGCAAGGTCTGGGCCGAGGAGATCTTGATGGCTGAAATCTTTACTGGTAGTCCATCGCCGCCTATCGTGACACCGCCACGATGCAAGCTTTGCAAGGTCGAATCGAATAGTGTGAAGGTCAGCCGCAGTTCCGTCATTGCTTCCGCGCGCTCCTGATGATCGGATGCCCGCTCCAGATGCAGCAATGCCTTGACCATGCGCTGCGAAAGCATGCGCTGACGTCCGGCGAGGTTGATCGTGGTTGCGTTTTCGGCAATCTGGTACGAAAGCCAGTAGGTCGTTGCAAGAACAGTAAGATCGAGAAGCAGGAATATCCCGATTGCCAGATAAAGCAATCGGGAACGGTCGCGATCGTTTTTAGGTAGGAACTCCACTCTTGATGCCAAGCAACTAGCATGCCGAATCAAGAGTCTGCTTTTGCTATACCTGTTGCTGGCGTTCGAACTTCCCGAAATGCAGCATGATGGTGGGCAGGATCAGCAGGTTCAGGATGGTGGAGGTGACCAGGCCGCCCACGATGATCGTCGCCATTGGACCCTCGATCTCCCGTCCCGGCTGACCACTGCCCGCAGCCAGCGGCAACAGGCCCAGCGCCGTGACCAACGCCGTCATCAGGATGGAGGGCAGGCGTTCGGAGGCACCTCGCAACGCGGTTTCGAGACCCCACTCCATCCCTTCTTCATCCACTAGGTGCTGATAATGCGAAACCAGCATGATGGAGTTGCGCAGGGTGATGCCGAACAGGGTCACGAATCCCACCAGCGAGCCGAGCGAAATCCACCCGCCAGTGAACATTGCAGCCAGCACGCCCCCAATCAGTGCAAAAGGGAGGTTGGCAAAGGTGAGCAGTAGGTTGCGCAACCGCCCGAAAGCGATATACAGCATCAGGAAAATGCCGACACCGGCGAGTAGCGAATGGACGATGAGGTCCTGGCGCGACTGCGCCTGAGCTTCGGCCTCGCCGGTGAATTCGGGATAGCTGCCGGGTGCAAAGGCGACTTCGCTCTTGATTCGTGTCTTCAGTTCGTCGGAAAAACTCTCGATGTCGCGGCCGACCACATTACTCGTCACCGTCTGAATGCGTTTCGCTCCGGCATGCAGAATCTTCGAGCGGCCGCTCTCCTGGCGGATATCAGCGATATCCTTGAGGCGCAGGATGCGCCCTTCAGGATTCTTCAAAGGCAGGTTGCCGACCTGCAGGATGTTTCCACGGGCTTTGGGCGACAGCACTACGTCAACGCCGATGATGCGGCTTCCTTCGAACGTCTGGGCGACCTGGATGCCTTCGTAAGCGGCACGTATGCTGTCCAGCACGTCGAGCGGACGCATGCCCCACTGTGCGACGCGCTCCGGCCGCAGGCGAATGACCAACTGGGGGGTGCCCGGAGGGGATTGCACCTGTACGTCGGCAGCGCCAGGCATGCTCGCGAGTATGCCGGCGACCGCACGCGCGTCACGATCCAGCGCATCGAGATCTTGGCCGTAAATATTGACGACCATTGCCGCGGCATAGCCGGAGATGGTCTCTTCAATGCGTTCGGTCAGAAAGGTATTGATCGCGAAATTCACACCAGGAAAGCCATTGCCTTCCTCGCCGCCCGCCAGTGTTTCGCGGATTTCGTGCAGGATGCGCGACTGCTCCTCGCCCGACAAGGTGCCGATTTCAACTTCAAATTCGCTGTAATGCGTGCCGAAAGTATCCGCGCCGTTCTGTGCACGGCCCACCCATTGCGCGACCGACTGTATGCCGTCGATCTTGGCCAAGGTGCCGGCGACTCGCTCGCCGATTCGCAGGGACTCCTGTTCGGAAGTGCCTGGCACTGCCGTCATGTGCAATATGAAGTGGCCTTCGTTCAGGTTGGGAATGAACTGGCTTTTGAACAAAGGGAGGATGCCGAGACCCAGCGCGATCAGCAGCGTAACGATGCCTACAGTCAGCCTGTAATGCCCCTCGATGCCACGCAACATTCGAACATAGCCGCGCTTGATCACGCGGATCAGGGGCGGATCCTCGCTTTCCAGCTTTGCATGTCCCAGCATCAGGTAGCAAAGAGCCGGCGTCAATGTCAGTGCGACCACCAGCGATGCCATGATCGCGCTGATATAGGCAAAACCCAGCGGAGCGAACATTTTCCCGGCCACGCCGGAAAGCGTCAGCAGTGGCAGGAAGACCATGACCACGATGATCGTGGCATACACCACAGAACTGCGGACCTCCATCGACGCATCGAACACCACCTGGTAAAGCGGGCGAGGCGTGGACAACAATCGATTCTCGCGCAACCGGCGGAAAATGTTTTCGGTGTCGATGATGGCGTCATCGACCACTTCACCCAGCGCGATGGCGAGCCCCCCTAATACCATGATGTTAAGGCCGATACCGAAGTACTCGAGCACGATGATTGCTGTCAGCAGTGACAAAGGTATCGCCGTGGCCGAAATGAATGCGGTACGCGCATTGAACAGGAACAGAAACAACACAGTGATCACCAGCACCGAACCGATCAGGATGTCGGTCTGTACACCGTCGACAGCGGTTTCGATAAAGTTCGCCGGACGGAACAGGCGAGGGTAGAGCTTGACCTGTTCTTTGGCGAGCGTGGGCTCAAGTTCGCGCAGTGCTTTTTCAACGGCCTCGGTCACGGCCTTGGTGTTGGCGCCAAGCTGCCCTTGGACAGATAGATAAACGCCGGGCTTGCCATTGATCGCGGCTGCGCTGATCGATGGTGCAGCGCCCTCGATCACCCGGCCGATATCGCGCATGCGGATGGTCTGCCCGTTCCGGTGGGTGACAGGCATTTGCGCAAGATGCTCAGGCGTCAGAGCTTGTCCCTCGCTATTGATTACGATCCGCTGATTGCTGTTTTCGATGTAGCCTCCGCCGCGCACGCCGGTGGCGTGGCTGGCGGCTTCCAGCACTTCCTGAAGCGACAGGTTGTAGTGGATCAGTTTGTCGGGCTCGACCTGAATCTGGAATTGACGTACATCGCCGCCGAACACGTTGACGTCAGCGACGCCATTGACCGCTAGAAGGTGCGGCCGGATGGTCCAGTCGACCAGCGTTCGCAATTCCATTAACGAGCGCGTATTTGAAGTCAGTCCTGCGCCCAGCACCGTACTGGCGGAAGAGGTGAGCGGTGTGATATTCGGGATGATGCCTTGCGGCAATTGGCCGCTTAACGTACCCAGACGCTCTGCGACGGCTTGCCGATTGCGATAGATGTCGGTGCCTTCCTTGAAGATGATAGTCACCACCGATAGCCCGGGCATCGACTGCGAGCGCATCATGTCTATCCCCACGGTGCCGGCGATGCTGTTCTCTATGGGCTGGGTAACCAGCACTTCCACCAGCTCCGCAGACAAGCCCGGGGACTCCGTCTGGATTACAACCTGAGTGGGTGAAAATTCGGGGAAAACGTCCAGGTTGGCCTGAGTAAGACTATACAAGCCGTAGATGACCGCCAGGCTGGCGAGACCGATGATCACGCCATAAAAGCGTATCGAGAAGCGAACGATGGCCGACATCATG
>CAMLME010000084.1 GCA_946481235.1 uncultured Methylobacillus sp.
GGCGCGCCCGTCTCGCAGTTTAATGCGTGACCGGTTTCGGTTTTCCCAGCCGATTCAAAATCAAGAAAACGGATGATTTTTCATCCGTTTTTAATTTCCGCAAGCGTATTTCTGGACAATTCCTGGTCATACACTACATGCCGAATGCACTGGAACATGCTCGCGTGGGATTGATCGTCGGAAAGAAAACGGCACGACGTGCCGTACAGAGAAATTACATGAAGCGCTTGTTGCGCGAACTGTTTCGACATGAGCACCATGCTCTGGGCGGCGTCGATATCCTCGTTCGACCGCAAAAAGCGTTTACGCATGAGAATTTTGCCCAGATAAAAGCGGAATTCCAACAATTGATCAACAAGTTGTGCGAACGAACCAACAGTAAGCAAATATAAATATGGCGCGTTTCCTGGTCTGGTTGATTCATGGTTACCAATATCTGCTGAGCCCTCTGCTCGGCAGCAACTGCCGTTTCGTTCCCAGCTGTTCGCATTATTCCTGCCAGGCCTTGCAGAAGTATGGTGCTTTGCACGGCACCTGGCTTACCCTCCGCCGATTGTCGCGTTGCCATCCTTGGCATCCGGGCGGCCACGATCCTTTGCCGTAGTCTTTTGAAGAGCCTTCCATGGACCCTAAGCGTTTAGTTCTTTTCGTTATTTTCTCCTTCTCTATCCTGATGCTGTGGGAGGCATGGCAGCGCGACCATACCCTGCAACCGGTGCAGCAGACGGAGCAGGCGCAATCACAGCAGAATGCTATCGATCCGGCCGTTCCACAGCCGGCCACTGGACAACCTGCAGCACCTGCAGCGGTTCAGGAAAACGGCTTTGCCTTGCAAAAGGGCCAGCGCATTCGCGTACAGACGGACATGGTTCAGGCGGAGATTGATACGACGGGTGCAGACTTGCGTCGGCTCGAGTTGCTGAAACATCGGGATAACGATGACATCAAGAAGAACTTCGTACTGCTCGACGACAGCAAGCTGCCGACAGTCTATGTGGCTCAATCCGGCCTGATCGGCAGCGGTCTGCCCTCGCATAAATCGGTATTTACCGCTGCAGCGAACGACTACGTTATGCAACCCGGCCAGGACAAACTGGAAGTGCGGCTGAGCTGGGTCGGCGATCAAGGCGTGCAGGTCGACAAAGTCTATACCTTCCACCGCGGCAGCTATCTGATCGATCTCCGCTATGACGTGCGCAATGGCAGCGCCAATGCTCTTGATACGTCGGTGTACTATCAGATCGTGCACGACAGTGAATCGGCCAAGACCTCGATGATGATGCCGACTTTCACCGGTGCAGCGTATTACACGGACGCAGACAAATTCAAGAAGGTCAGCTTCGATGACATGAAGAAGAGCAATCTGTCGAAGAATGCCAGCGATGGCTGGATTTCGCTGGTCCAGCACTACTTCGTCGGCGCGTGGATTCCCAAGCAGGGCTTGGCGCGCGAGTACTACACCAAGCAGCTTTCGGGCGATAACTTCTCCATGGGGGCGGTAAGCAGTCTCGGGACAGTAGCGCCGGGTGCCAGCATAACTACGGAAGCTCGCTTCTTTGCCGGGCCGCAGGAGCAGCAGCACCTCAAGGCGGCCGCACCTGGTATGGAGTATGTCGTCGACTACGGCTGGCTGACGGTGATTGCTTCTCCGTTGTTCTGGGTGCTGGCGATGATCCAGAAGCTGGTACAAAACTGGGGTGTGGCGATCATTCTGCTGACCGTGCTGATCAAGCTGGCGTTTTACCCGCTTTCCGCCAAGAGTTACAAGTCGATGGCGCAGATGCGTGAACTGGCGCCTCGCCTGCAGCGCTTGAAGGAGCAATTCGGCGACGACCGCCAGAAGATGCATCAGGCAATGATGGAGCTGTACAAAACCGAGAAGATCAATCCCATGGGCGGCTGCCTGCCGATCCTGGTACAGATTCCGGTATTCATTGCACTTTACTGGGTGCTGCTGGGCAGCGTCGAAATGCGTCACGCACCATTCATCCTGTGGATACATGACCTGTCCGCGATCGATCCTTATTACGTGCTGCCTATCCTGATGGGCATCACGATGATCATTCAGACCCGACTGAACCCGACACCGCCGGATCCGATCCAGGCCAAGGTGATGATGATCATGCCGGTGGTATTCAGCGTGTTCTTCTTCTTCTTCCCGGCGGGCCTGGTACTGTACTGGCTGGTGAATAACGTACTGTCGATTGCCCAGCAATGGCACATCAACCGTACCATCGGCCAAGCCGCTGCGACCAAAAAGAAGCCGCGTTAACGCGGTTCGCCAAAAAGGTGGCAGACTGGTGCGATGAAAGTCCCGCAGCATGACACCATAGCGGCCATTGCCACCGCTCCCGGCAGCGGTGGCATAGGTGTGGTACGGGTCTCCGGCCCTGCCAGCCAAGCGATAGCTGTTGGCGTCCTGGGACAATGCCCTCTTCCGCGGCATGCGGCATATCTCCCTTTCAAGGATGCCGACGGAAATCTGATCGACCGCGGCATCGCCATTTATTACATCTCTCCTCACTCCTATACCGGTGAGGATGTGCTGGAACTCCAGGCCCATGGCGGGCCAGCCTTGATGCAACTCCTTCTGCACCGCTGCCTTGCGCTTGGCGCGAGGCAGGCTGAGCCGGGAGAGTTCACCCGCCGCGCCTTTCTCAATGACAAACTCGATCTCGCGCAAGCTGAAGCGGTTGCTGACGTTATAAGTGCGGCTACTGCTGAGGCGGCGCGAAGCGCTGTGCGCTCGTTGGCCGGCGAATTCTCGCAAAGAATTCATTCGCTGCGTGACCGGCTGATAGATTTGCGCATGTTCGTCGAGGCCTGCCTAGATTTTCCGGAAGAAGACATTGATTTCATCAGTCAGGGCGGAGTGGCCGGCAAACTGGCCTTGATCGTCACTGAATTGCAGTCAGTGTTCGCAGGTGCGAAACAAGGCAATTTATTGCGTGAAGGCATACAGGTCGTTTTAGTTGGCCAGCCGAATGTGGGTAAATCCAGCCTGATGAATCAACTTGCCGGTGAAGAGGTGGCCATTGTCACTTCAGTTGCCGGAACGACACGCGATACGATCAAGAGCGCAATCCAGATCAATGGCGTTCCTTTGCACATCATCGATACTGCCGGACTGCGCGAAACTTCGGATGAAGTCGAACAGCATGGAATCGCCAGAACATGGCGAGCTCTGGAAAACGCGCATGCCGCGTTATTATTGGTCGACGCAGCCCACGGTATTACCGAAACAGAAAAATCGATTTTGACGCGTTTGCGTGCGGATTTGCCAAAATTGTGGATACACAACAAGATTGATCTGACCAATGAGCTGCCTGCTTGTGTCGAGCGTCAGGGTGAGAAGCACATTCATCTTTCAGCCAGAACAGGGGAAGGGATGGAACTGTTGCGTGGAGAACTACTCAACATTGCCGGGTGGCAACCGGGCGGTGAAGGCGTTTTCATGGCTCGTGCCCGTCACTTGGAAGCTTTGCAGTCTGTTGCTGAGAATTTGAGTCGTTCAGGCGATCTGCTGGGTCAGCCCGAGTTGCTGGCGGAAGAGTTGCGTCTGGCACAGGAAGCGCTTAATACCATTACCGGTGAATTCACACCGGACGATCTGCTTGGTGAGATTTTCAGCCGATTCTGCATTGGCAAATAATCCAAAGCTTACTTTTGGTAGCCCGTAATCCTCGCCGTTACAAGAATTTCCTTGTACGCAAAACTTTCCCTGATGGCATATGGCCGAGAAATCTTATCGAATGGCCGGTGAATATCTGCCAGAAATAGTGCAGACCTTGAAGAAACCCAGAAAATGCGGGCTAGTAACAGGACTCCTGCTACATAGCCCGCCTGGGCATGAACATCACGACTCCATCTGGAATCGTGTGTCCAAATATGCAGCTGTTAATGCGCCAATCAGTAACCAGTGGGATGTCTAACGACAACATCCCTGACATATTGCGCCGATTACTTGACGGTCAACAGATAGGCGATGTAGTTGCCTTTTTCCTGGGCGGTGCAGTCGCGACCGATGATTTCCAGGCAGTGCTTTTCGAAGTTCTTTTCAACCTTGGCCACGTCGGAGAAGCGTTCCGGGTTGGCGGACGGTGCCAAAGGCTTGATCGGCTTTTTGGTCACGATGTGCTTGCCAGGGTTGGCAGGGTTGGAGGTGTGGCAGGATGCGCAAGCGATTTGCTTGCCGCGGATTGTCAGCTCACGGTTGAAGAAGGCCTTGCCTGCATCAGCGGACAAGCCTTTGGATTCTGGATCGATATTCTTGGCGATAGTTGCATACTTGTCAGCAAGCTTCTGTCCGCTGGCGGAATCAGCCATCACGGAAAAGCTGGCGAGGCCAAGGGCGACGAGAAGGGCAAGACTGGTGTTACGCATGGTAATGCTCCTGTGTTTTAGTTAAGAGTAAAGATAACTTGGATTTAGGCCGGGCGCAATTGTAGCATGCGCGCAGGGGGTGTTTTGGAGCGAAATAAAAATATAATGCCCAGTGCTCTGGCATCGAAAAATGCAGCCAATGTTTCACGTGAAACACTGCATTTACGCATGACGGAACGGTTGCTTTAAAGTACCATACGCTTCCCGGAGCAGTATGGTAATCCCAGATGCAATTCCCTGAAAAATTTGATGTAATCGTTGTCGGCGGCGGTCATGCGGGCACCGAGGCGGCGTTGGCTGCGGCGCGCATGGGCCGACGCACGCTTCTGCTCACGCACAACATCGAAACCTTGGGCCAAATGTCCTGCAATCCGTCCATCGGCGGCATAGGAAAAGGGCATCTGGTCAAGGAGGTGGACGCGCTGGGCGGCGCCATGGCCGCGGCCACCGACGAAGGCGGGATACAGTTTCGTATCCTGAATTCCAGCAAGGGGCCTGCCGTTCGCGCGACACGCGCCCAGGCAGACCGCATTCTCTACAAAGCCGCTATTCGGCGCCGGCTGGAAAATCAGCCCAACCTGTGGCTATTCCAGCAAGCGGTGGATGACATTATTCTCGAAGGCGAGCGTGTTGCCGGTGTCGTGACGCAACTGGGTTTGCGTTTCGAGTCGAAATCCGTCGTGCTGACGGCTGGTACCTTTCTTGCCGGCTTGGTGCATGTCGGCCTTGCCAATTATCAGGCCGGCCGTGCCGGCGACCCCCCTGCTGTCTCGCTTGCGCAGCGCTTGCGCGAAATCGGTTTGCCGGCCGGACGTCTCAAGACGGGTACGCCGCCGCGTATCGATGGGCGCACCATTGATTTCTCCGTGATGGAAATTCAACCGGGCGACGATCCAGCTCCGGTGTTTTCTTTCCTGGGGACGGTCGACCAGCATCCGCAACAATTGCCGTGCTGGATTACCCATACTAACGAGCGCACACACGACATCATCCGTTCCGGCCTCGACCGTTCGCCGATGTACACCGGTGTCATCGAAGGTGTCGGGCCCCGTTACTGCCCTTCCGTCGAAGACAAGATCATGCGCTTTGCGGGCAAGGACTCGCACCAGATATTCCTCGAACCAGAAGGGTTGAATACACACGAAATCTACCCCAATGGGATTTCCACCAGTTTGCCGTTCGATATTCAGTACGCACTGGTACGTTCGATCAAGGGCATGGAAAACGCTCACATTCTGCGTCCCGGCTATGCCATCGAATACGATTATTATGATCCGCGAGGCCTCAAGGACTCGCTGGAAACCAAGGATGTGCAGGGGCTATTCTTTGCTGGACAGATCAATGGCACTACGGGATATGAAGAAGCCGCCGCCCAAGGCCTGCTGGCAGGCATCAATGCCGGGCGCTATGCGGCAGAGGAGGAAAGTTGGTGTCCAAGCCGCGACCAGGCTTATCTCGGCGTACTGGTCGATGATCTGATCACGCGCGGCGTCAGCGAGCCCTACCGCATGTTTACCAGCCGTGCCGAATACCGACTGATGTTGCGCGAAGACAATGCCGATCATCGTCTTACCGAGGTCGGCCGCAAGCTGGGCGTCGTGGACGATGTGCGATGGGAGGCGTTCTGTCGCAAGCAGGAGGCGGTCTCGCGGGAAGAAGAGCGTTTGAAGCGGACTTGGGTGCAACCCAAAACGCTGCCTGAAGCGGAATCCGTGCGCGTTCTGGGTAAAGCAATCGAGCGCGAATATTCGCTTTTTGAACTTCTGCGCCGCCCGGACGTGAGCTACGAAGCGCTGTTATCGCTGCCGAACGGCGGGCCCGGCGAGGCTGATCCCCAGGTGCGGCAGCAAATAGAAATTGCTGCCAAATACCAGGGTTATATCGACCGCCAGACCGAGGAAATCGAGCGCAGTCGTCATTATGAAGAGTTGGCGTTGCCGGATGATCTGGACTACCGTGACGTGCGCGGCCTTTCCATTGAGGCGCAGCAGAAACTGAACAAGCAGCGTCCGCAGACATTGGGTCAGGCTGGGCGCATTTCCGGCATTACGCCGGCTGCCATTTCCCTGCTGCTCGTTTATCTCAAGAAAAAATACAATGCACGTATCGTAAACGGCACGGGGGAGAATGCTGCGTGAGTTTGCAGAAAAAGCTATCGCAAGGGTTGGCCGAGCTAGGCATCGATCTCGATGTCGCTACACAACAAAAACTGCTCGATTATCTGGCCTTGCTGGAAAAATGGAACAAGGTACATAACCTGACGGCGGTGCGCGACCCTAGCGATATGGTGACACTCCATTTGCTGGATAGCTTGTCCGTATTGCCTCATATCAAAAGTGGGCGCTTGCTTGATGTTGGCAGTGGTGCCGGACTTCCGGGGATTCCGCTATCCATTGTGCGGCCGGATCTGCAAGTGACTGTAATGGATTCCAGCCATAAGAAAGCCAGCTTCATGCGGCAGGCGAAGGCCACTCTGGGTATACCGAATCTCGAAGTCGTATGCGGGCGGGTCGAGGAATTTCATCCCGAGCATAAGTTCAACATGGTGATTTCGCGCGCTTTTTCCGATCTCGCTGAATTCATGCGGTTGACGGCACATTTATGTGATGAAGGGGGCGTGTGGCTTGCAATGAAGGGTGTTTACCCTTTCGATGAGCTGGCGCAGATCAAGGGCCCAACCTCGGAAGTTGTTCCGCTACGCGTGCCCGGCCTTGAAGCGCAGCGCCATCTTGTGTTCCTGAAAGCAGCCTGATGCGTATCCTTGCAATCACCAATCAAAAAGGCGGCGTGGGAAAGACCACCACCTGTGTCAACCTGGCGGCCAGCCTGGCGGCAACCAAGCGGCGCGTGCTGTTGATCGACCTTGATCCCCAGGGCAATGCAACCACCGGAAGCGGTGTGGAAAAAGCAGGGTTGAAGCACACGGTCTACCATGTGTTGATTGGCGACAAGTCCATCGCCGAAGTGCGGGTCACTGCCGAGAGCGGATTCGATGTGGTGCCCGCCAATCGCGAACTGGCAGGCGCAGAAGTGGAGCTGGTAAACGAGCTGGCTCGCGAAACCCGTCTTAAAGGTGCGCTGGCGGCATTGGATGCGGATTACGACTATATTTTGCTCGACTGCCCCCCTGCCCTGAACCTGGTAACGGTGAATGCGCTGACGGCGGCGCATGCGGTCATGATCCCGATGCAGTGCGAATATTATGCACTTGAAGGTTTGTCCGATCTGGTCAACACCATTAAAAAGGTGCGTGCTTACCTGAATCCTGGCCTGGAGATCGAAGGTTTGCTGCGCACTCTATTCGATCCGCGCAACATGCTGGCGCAGCAAGTGTCGGCGCAACTTACCCAGCATTTTGGCGACAAGGTGTACCGCACGGTGATACCGCGCAACGTGAGGCTTGCCGAGGCGCCAAGTTACGGTCAGCCGGCTCTCGCCTATGACAGGGCTTCCAAGGGAGCCCAAGCTTACCTGGCACTGGCCGGTGAACTTATCAATCGAAGTGGTGCAGTAATAGTCGGAGCGGCAAATGGTTAAAACCAAAGGTTTGGGGCGCGGTCTCGACGCGCTATTGGGCGGCAATCTGGAGAGCGTGTCGGCGACCGATACGCTGCACGTGTTGCGAGTGGAGCAATTGCAGCCCGGCAAATACCAGCCGCGCACGCACATGGATCACGACTCTCTGGTGCAATTGGCGGACTCGATCCGCGCGCAAGGCATCATGCAGCCTATCCTGGTGCGTCCGATTGCGCCGGAGCTGTATGAAATCATCGCCGGCGAACGTCGCTGGCGTGCCGCGCAAATGGCCGGCCTGCAGGAAGTCCAGGTTCTGGTGCG
>CAMLME010000085.1 GCA_946481235.1 uncultured Methylobacillus sp.
GGGCTGGCGTTTGTCGACAACGTTCTTTACGTGGCCAATCAGGACAGCGTGGTGCGCCTGGAGCAGCGCGACGGAAAGTGGCCGGCTGCCAGCATCGCGCCCATCATCAACAATCTGCCGACGGGCGGGCATACGCTGAAGACCTTGCGCGTCGGGCCTGACCGGCACTTTTACATCAATGTCGGCTCCAGTTGCAATGTGTGCGATGAAAGCGATCCTTTGCGCGCGACCATGCTGCGCTACACGCTGGAAGGCCAGCCCGCCGGGGCGCTGGTGACGGTAGGCCGGCACGCGCCATCCCCGATCTGGGCCAGAGGGTTGCGCAACACCCAGGGTTTCGCATGGCAGCCCGGAACGGGCGTGATGTATGCCACCAACAACGGTTCTGATATGCGCAGCGGTACCAAGGGCGGCAAGTCCGATGACGAGCTGCCGCCGGAACATTTCAATCGTCTGGAAGCGGGCAAGCATTACGGCTGGCCGTATTGCTGGGGTGAGCGGGTTACGGATCCCAATTTTCCAGGCCCGGAGGGCTTTTGCAACGATGTCGAAGCGCCGGCAATTACTTTTCCCGCGCATTCGACGCCTGTCGGCATGAGTTTTCTCGACAAGGCGGATGTGCCGGCCGATTACCGCGATGATGTATTGGTTGCGCTGCACGGCTCCTGGAATCGCAACGAGCCATCCGGGTACAAGCTTGTACGAGTCCATTTCGAGCAAGGCGAGCCGGTACGGGTGAGCGATTTTGCGACGGGGTGGCTGCGGGGCGATGGTGCCTGGGGTCGCCCGGTGGATGTGGTTGTTGGGCCGGACGGTGATGTTTATGTGTCGGATGACCGGGCCGGATTGATTTACCGTATTACTTATAAGGAACTGAAATGAAGTCTGTTATCGCTGCATTATTGCTGGGATTGGCTGGCATCAATGGCGTGCATGCCGAAGAGGCCAAGCCCGATCTGTTGATGATCATCGAAGCCAACGAGTACGAGCATGAGGTGCGTCTTGGCTTTGTGCCGCACTATATCGTCTGGGCGCGGAAGGGCCCGGCGCTGGAAAACGCGACGCGGCAAGCGTTCGGCCCGAGCTTCAGCGATATCGGCATGTGCAAAAGCAACGAGAATGCCGATGCCGTGGTCTGGCTGCAGTCGCACCTGAGCTACAACCCGATGATGATGACTTATTACGCCAAGGTGACGGCGCGTCTGTATCGATCCGACGGCAAGTTGCTCGAGACCTTTACGGCGACCGGAACGGCCAAGGATTTCTACGGCTCGCGCCTGATCGAAACCCATGTGCAAACCGCTTACGACCGCGCGATGCAGGATATCGCCGCGCAGTTCACCGCAAATAGCGCAGCGCAGCAGGGGATAGATCGCACATTACCCATGGCACCTTGTTCGCTGGTGACCCTGGTCCCGAAACTCTGATTGGAGAAACATGATGTTCGACAAAAATAAATTGGTTCTTGCGCTTTCCCTGCTGTTTTCTGTGACCGTCCATGCGGCCGAGCCGCAGAAAGTGACCGGACTGCAAACTCCGGAATCAGTCGTTGCGGGCCGGGATGGGCGCGTTTATGTCTCGGAAATTGGTGAGTTCGGCAAGGATGGCGACGGCCGAGTCAGTGTCATCGACGCCGACGGTAAGGTGCATGCTTTTGCGACCGGCATGGATGACCCAAAAGGGCTGGCATTTTTCGGCAACGATTTATATGTGGCCGACAAGACGCGTGTGCTCAAGGTAGGCATTGACGGCCAATGGACAGTCTTTGCGGCGGCGGATGCCTTTCCCGTGCCGCCGCAATTCCTGAACGACGTGGAAGCTGACGGTATCGGCAATATTTATGTTTCAGATAGCGGCGACCTCAAGGGCAAGGGCGGCGCGATTTACCGCATCAACAAGAACGGCAAGGTGGCGCGCGTCGTCGGCGATCATGTCGCGCAGGTTCAGGCGCCGAACGGCCTTCTGATGGGCGGCCGCGGGACGATGCTGGAAGTCGATTTCGTGTCCGGTATTCTTTATCGTATCAAGCTGCGCACCGGTGAAATGGAAAAGATTGCCGAAGGTTTTGGCGGCGGCGACGGCATTGTGCGCGGG
This sequence comes from uncultured Methylobacillus sp., assembly GCA_946481235.1. The sequence goes on from CAMLME010000085.1 coordinate 2,095, forward strand.
TCGGGCGGGGTGCTTTACGTCAGTGACTGGAAAAACGGCAAGGTTTATTCCGTCAGCAAAAAGGGCGAAGTTGAACTGCTAAAGGATGGGTTCCAGCAGGCGGCGGACATCGGGCTCAGCAAGGACGGCAAGTACATTCTGGTGCCGGATATGAAAGCCGGCGAAGTGCATTGGCTGGATATCGGAAAGTGAAGGGCTGCGCACACTGAAGCGGCCTAGAAATTTACCTCGACCACGCCTTCGCTTCGGGCGATGCCTTTTACAAGTTGTCCGGAGCGGGTCTTGACGGTCACGACCTGGCCGGCTGTCGCGTTACCCATGGCCTGCCCTTCAGAAGTCACGGTGAAGCCATTGCCGCGCGCGGTCAACTGCACCGACTGGCCTTGCTTGATCACATTTGCCGCGCGCAGCATTTCCGCGCGTAATACCGTTCCATGAGCGATGGGCGCCACCACACTGCGGCCTGCGACCTGATCCAGCGATGTGAGCGCGCTGCCGGCAAAGCGGGTGATATCGCGAGTCTGCAGTTGCACGTCCTCGACCTGTACCTGCTGCCCGCTGGAAATGGGGCGAACCGCGACCAGCACCTGCTTTGAAACCTTGATCTGCACCGGAACGTAAAGCGACCAGCTCTCCGGCGCCAGGCAGCGTACGCCGATGCTGCTGTTTCCCCACAGGCGGCTGCCTGAAGGGAGATAGGGCTGCAGTTGCGCGCACTTTGCCAGCTTGAGGCGAGAGTCGATGCGGCTAGCGGTGATGGAGTACTCGCCCGGCTGGCCTGCCGTTTTTTCCTTGACGAAGTTCTCTACGACTTTCTGCACGGCCGGAAGCGATTGCAGTTCCTGCGCGGCAGCGCTGATGGGAAAAGCGAGCTGAATCAGGATGTAAAATAAAGCCGGGAAGCGCATCGATACCAACTCTGTAGAGGAAACTGTAATAGAATCGAAGAACCTGATCGATTGTAATGGATTCTAACAAGAAACGTACCCGAGACGTTCTTTCGCACGAGTTTCTTCCCACATGCAAAACCCTATGACGCCTATCGATATCGCTCGGCAAGCCCTCAAGCAACTTGCTACAAGCAAAGTCGCGCCTACGCCGGACAATTTTCGCAAGGTCTATGACGAGATCGCCGGTACAAAATCCGAAGACGAATCCGCAGGACTCGCCCAAGCCCTCGAGCGCGTGCTCAAGGATGCGGCGAAGCAGCGGCCGAAATATCTCAAATCGATGCAGGCGCTGAATGTCGCTGTCAACAAGCATGATTGGAAAGAGGCGGAGAATCAGTTGCGCGAGTTGTTGCCCGCGGGTGCAACTGGCGGATGGGGTACATTGATTCGAAGCCTGGTCAGGCAGCTTGAAGCCAGCCACAAGGGATTGACGACCAACAAGAAAAAAGAAGGCCTGGAACGCGTGCTGGTCAATTTCGAAAACGACCCCGAGCAGCTGCTCGTGAAGATTCAGGCGCTGATCGCTTCATGGGGTGCTGGAGCGGCGGTAGAGCGATCAGGCGACGAGGCGGCGCCGGAAATACAGGCCACGCCGGAAACGGTAGAGAAGAGCGATGCCTCATCGAGCAATGTTCCGGCCGGTGCGCTGGCCTTGCTGTGGCGCGACCTGTTGATAAAAACCCTGGAAATCGGCCTGATTTCACAACTTAAATATATTCCCGAACTCGCGCGCGGCGCTGAAATTTTGTTGGAGCAGGCGCGCCGGGCGAGTACCGAAAAAGAAGTCGTCAAGCTGTCCGAAGCGTTCAAGTCGTACTGGTACAAACTGGAAGTGCATACCGACGCCCAGTACCGCCTGCACGAGGAGCTGTTACACCTGCTGCGCCTGCTGGTCGACAACATGAGCGAACTGGTGGTGGACGACAAATGGCTGTCGGGACAAACGGCGATCATCCGCGACATTATTTCCAAGCCCTTGGATATCGAGGTGCTGTACGACGCCGAGAGCGGCCTGAAGGAGCTGATTTTCAAGCAGGGCAAGCTCAAGCACGGGCTGGCCGAAGCCAAGGATACGCTCAAGCAGATGGCGAGCACTTTCGTCGAGCGGCTGGGTGAAATGACCCGGCATACCGGTGAGTTTCACCAGAAGATCGAAGGCTATCAGGAAGAAATCCGTTCGACCGAAGACATTACCGACCTCAATATTTTGCTCGACCGTTTGATGCAGGATACTCGCGCAATGCAGCTCGATGCGCTGCGCTCGCACGAGGATCTGAAGGAAAGCCAGAAGAAGGTAACCGAGGCCGAGCAGCGCATTCGCCAGTTGACGACAGAGCTGGATCAGGCGAGTGAAATGGCGCATAACGACTACCTGACAGGCGCGCTCAACCGGCGCGGCATGAACGAGGCACTGGAGCGCGAATTCAGCCGGTGCGACCGTACGCACACACGGCTGTGTGTGGCGATCATGGATATCGACCATTTCAAGAAGCTTAACGATAGCCTGGGGCACGAGGCGGGCGATGTTGCCCTTGCCCACCTGGCGAAGGTGACCAAGTCTGCGCTACGCCCTACCGATGAGTTGGCGCGGTATGGGGGCGAGGAGTTCGTGATCATCCTGCCCGAGACCGAAATCGAGGAAGGCAAGCGGGTCATGGCCCGTGTCCAGCGCGAGCTGACCAAGAATTTTTTCCTGCATAACAACGAGCGGGTGCTGATTACCTTTAGCGCAGGCGTTGCCGAGCGCCTTCCCAACGAGCCGCCCGTCGCCACCATGAAGCGCGCTGATATGGCGTTGTACGAAGCCAAGCATTCCGGGCGCAATCGCGTCGTCGGCGCGGAATAGAACACTCTTGCCGCCGAGGCGGCAAGAGCTTGCCGGACCCCGCCAGAAATTTCTCTCCTGAACTCCATAAATCCAGTGCTGGCGCCACTTATGACGCATGGCACACTTTCTGCTTTTGATTTGCCGAGACAAGACTTCAAGGGCTTCGGCATATGTTCAACAGTATCGACAGGGCGCTGGCATTCGATTCCAAGATGCTTTCCTTGCGCGGCTATCGTCAGCAGATCCTGGCCTCCAATATCGCCAACGCGGATACGCCCAACTATAAGGCCATGGACGTCGACTTTTCCAAAGCGCTGAGCGTGGCCATCGGCAATCTTGCGTTAAGCAGGACCGATAGCGGACATCTCGATGTCGGTGGTGGAAATTCGGTTGCCGGTGTCAAGCCGATGTACCGTGCCGCGGTGCAACCCAGTATCGATGGTAATACGGTCGACAGTGATGTCGAGCAGGCGCAGTTTTCCGAGAACGCGTTGCAATACATGTCCACCCTGCAATTCATGAACGGCAAGATCCAGAGCACCTTGCTTGCGCTGAGGGGTAATTAATCATGGCCCTGTTTAACGTATTCGATATCGCCGGCTCCGCAATGACGGCGCAATCCATGCGCCTCAACGTGGTGGCCAGCAACATGGCCAACGCCGATAGCGTGACCGGCTCCGACGGTCAGCCTTACCGTGCCAAGCAGGTGATCTTTCAGGCGCAGCCGGTCAACGGCTCCATGCCCAATGGCGTGAATGGCGTTGCCGTGACCAAGGTGATAGACGATCCGTCCCCGATGAAGCTGATGTACGACCCGCAAAGCCCGTTCGCGAATGCCGAAGGCTACGTGACGATGCCCAATGTGAATGTGGTCGAGGAGATGACCAACATGATTTCGGCTTCCCGTTCGTATCAGGCAAACGTGGAAATGCTGAATACCGCCAAGACCATGATTCAGCGCACGCTGACTCTTGGCCAATAAGGAAAGGAAAGAAAATGGTAACGGCAGTGACTAGTTCCACGAGCACCTCTTCCACGACATCGACCACCTCGGTTCAGGCGCAGCAGGATCGTTTTCTCAAGCTGCTGGTGACGCAGATGAAGAACCAGGACCCCTTGAATCCGATGGATAACGCCGAGATCACCTCGCAGATGGCGCAGCTTTCCACCGTGACCGGTATCGAAAAGCTGAACGAGACGCTGGCGGCCTTCACCAAGGCACAGGCTTTCCAGTCCGTGGACATGATCGGCCATTACGTGCTGGCGCCAGGCGAACATATGGATCTCGCCTCCGGTACGGCGCTTGGCGGCGTCGAGCTGGCAAGCGGAGCGGATGCGGTAACGGTCAAGGTCTTCGATGAGAACGGCTCGCTGGTACGCACGCTCGATCTCGGAGAGCTGGATGCCGGCGTGAACGCGTTTACCTGGGATGGCAAGAATGACGCGGGTACTGCGGTGGCAGACGGTAGCTATACCTTCACGGTGGATGCGAAGCTGAACACAGCCGCGGTAACCGCGACCAGTCTCGCGGTAGGCAAGGTGCAGAGCGTGCTGATGGACGATTTTGGTCCGGCATTGAGTGTGAGCGGCATGGGGCTGGTGGAGCTGGGCGACATCAAGCAGGTGCTGTAGTCGATCTCCAAAATTAAGGATAGAAAAGGATAGCAAAATGGGGTTTCAGCAAGGTTTGAGCGGTCTTAACACCGCTTCCAAGAATCTGGATGTGATCGGCAACAACGTCGCCAATGCCACTACGGTGGGTTTCAAATCGGGACAAGCGCAGTTTGCCGACGTATTTGCGGCGTCGCTGACCGGCGCCGGCAGCTCGCCGGTGGGGCTGGGCTCCAAGCTCTCCACCATCGTGCAGCAGTTCACCCAGGGCAACATCACCGCCACCAACAATCCGCTCGACCTCGCGATCAACGGCGGCGGCTTCTTCCGCGTGACGGATGCCGCTGGTACTCCCTACTACAGCCGCAACGGCCAGTTCCAGGTTGACAAGAATGGCCAGATCGTCAATAGCCAGGGCTTGCGGGTGACCGGCTACATGGCCGACAGTACCGGCGCCATCGTGCAGGGCAATCTGCAGGAAATCACCATCCCGATCTCGGATATCGCGCCGCAGGCCACAGGTACGAGTGCCTCCGCCACTGGCGTGGAGGCGGAGCTGAAACTGGACAGTACCGAAGATCCGATCGCCACCGCGTTCGATTCCGCCGATCCGACCACCTACAACTACTCGACCTCGACCTCGATCTACGACAGCCTGGGCAACGCCAGTATCCTGACCATGTATTTCCAGAAGACTGCAGCCAGCACTTGGGACGTCCACACAACGCTGACGCCGCCGGACGGCACGCCCGTCGATATCACGCCCGCCACCGTGCCGACCATCGTGTTCGACTCCGACGGCCTGATTGATGCGACTGCTTCGACGGAGTTGACCAATGGCGCGTTCACCCAGACCATAACCGCTGGGCAATTGGGTACCGGCGCATCAGCCATGTCCTTCGCAGTGGATTTCACCGGCACCGTGCAGTGGGGCGGCGAATCGACGGTCATCGACTTGGCGCAGGACGGTTTCGCTTCGGGCAGCCTGACGGGCTTCACGATTTCCGATGACGGCATACTGCTCGGTCGCTATTCCAACGGCCAGTCCAAGAACCTGGCGCAGCTCGTGCTGGCGAACTTCCGCAATCCGCAGGGTCTGCAGCCGCAGGGCAACAACGTGTGGGCGGAGAGCGCGACCTCCGGCCCGGCCCTGCTTGGGGTGCCGCAGAGCGGCCAGTTCGGCGCAATCCAGTCGTCGGCGGTGGAGGACTCGAATGTCGACCTGACCGCCGAGCTGGTAAACATGATCACCGCGCAGCGTGTGTATCAGGCCAATGCGCAGACTATCAAAACGCAGGATGCAGTGCTGCAGACACTGGTTAACCTCCGTTGATGACTAGCTGATGGATCGTCTTCTCTATATTGCGATGAACGGTGCCAAGCACAGCATGCTTCAGCAGGCTGTGACGGCGCAGAATCTCGCCAATATCTCCACCACCGCCTACAAGGCGCAAAGTCATGCATTTCGTGCTGTGCCGGTTGTGGGGCAGGGTGCACCGACGCGTACTTTCGTGGTGGATTCGACGCCGCGCGCCGACCTTTCGACAGGCGGTATCCGCAGCACCGGTCGTCCGCTGGACGTCGCTATCAACGGCAGCGGCTGGATCGCGGTGCAGGACAGTGCCGGGCAGGAAGCCTATACCCGCAACGGCAGCCTGCAGGTTGGCATCAACGGCCTGCTGGTGACCAGCAACGGCCTGCCGGTGATGGGCGACGGCGGCCCGATCACGATTCC
>CAMLME010000086.1 GCA_946481235.1 uncultured Methylobacillus sp.
ATGGACCAATCCCAAGCTGCGTCCATATGCCTACAATACGGAAAAAGCGAAGGCGCTGTTACGCGAAGCCGGCTTCGAAGACCATGACGGCGATGGAATACTCGATCGCGATGGCAAACCGCTGGCATTCGAAATTCTGACCAATCAGAACAAGCAGCGCGAAATGAGTGCTGTGCTGATCCAGAGGCGCCTCAAGGAAGTTGGCATCTCCGTGAATATCCGCGTGCTCGAATGGGCCAGCTTCATCGGGCGCTTCATCAAGACGGGCGAGTTCGATGCAGTCGTACTGGGATGGAGCCTCTCCCTCGACCCCGATCAGTATGGCATCTGGCATTCGTCGCAGCAGGCGCCGGGGCAATTCAATTTCATTGGCTACAACAACCCTAAAGTGGACCGCTTGCTCGAACAAGGTCGCCTCGAACTTAATCCCGACAAGCGCATGAAGATTTACCACGAATTCGCCGCGACCTTACTCGAAGACAGCCCGGTCGTGTATCTCTTCGCCGGTTACGGCCTCCCTGCGATCCATAAGCGAGTCAAAGGCATCGACAACCCGGCGCCTCCGGCCGGTATCGGGCACAACTCCTACGAGTGGTATATCCCGGCACCGCTCCGCCGCACCGAGATTTCCGCCCAATGATCCGCTACCTGTTGAAAAGACTTTTCTGGATGGTACCGCTGGTGGTCGGCATCAGCCTGGTTTCCTTCCTCATCATGCATCTGGCGCCGGGTGACATCACTACCACAGAAGCCGGCTTCAATCCGAAAGCGAGCGAGGAGTCGCGGCAGAAGCTGCGAGAGATCTATCACCTTGACGAGCCGCTGATCGTGCAATATGGCTTGTGGCTGAAACGCATGGGCACACTGGATTTCGGCACCTCGTTCGCCAGTCACCAACGCCCTGTTTTCTGGGAAAAGAAAGATGATCAGGGCAACGTGACTCCCGGCATGATTCAGGAAGCCCTGCCTATCACCTTGCTGATCAATGTGCTGAGCCTCGCCCTTATAGTCGTCATCGCGTTGCCGCTGGGGGTAATCTCGGCCATACACCAGAACCGGCCACCCGATCGAGCCATTACTGTGTTCGTTTTCGTCGGCTTTGCCGTGCCGGGATTCTGGCTCGCCCTGATGCTGATGTACTGGCTAGGTGTCATGAACCCGTGGCTGCCGATTTCCGGCCTGCACAGCCTGGGCTATGAAAACATGGGCATGCTTGGCCGTTTATGGGACCTTGGCAAGCACTTGGCGATTCCGGTGTTCATTTCCGCACTTAGCGGCCTCGCCGGGATCTCGCTGTTTGTGCGCAACGGCATGCTGGACGTGTTGCATCAGGATTACATCACTACCGCACGCGCCAAAGGCCTGCCGGAAAACACCGTGATCTACCGTCATGCGTTACGCAATGCCTTGTTGCCGCTGATCACGCTGCTTGGCCTGTCGATCCCGGGACTGATAGGCGGCTCAGTGATCGCCGAGTCGCTGTTTGCGATTCCCGGCATGGGCAAGCTCTTCTATGATGCGGTGCTAATGCGGGATTTCCCGGTCATCATGGGCATTCTTACCATAGGCGCGGTATTGACCCTGCTGGGCAACCTTCTGGCGGACCTGGCCTACGCCTGGGCTGATCCGCGCGTGCGTCGTGGAGTCATGCAATGAATGGCGCGCTGCGCAATCCGCTGGCATTATGGGGCTTTGCCATCATCGCGGTCGTACTCGTAATGGCCCTGCTGGCGCCAGTGTTGGCCCCGTACGATCCGGACGCAATCGACGTTAAGTCCATCCTCATACCGCCATCTTCCACTCATTGGATGGGCACCGATGGCCTGGGACGCGATGTATTCTCCCGCATGCTTTTCGGCGCCCGCATTTCGCTGCTGGTCGGCTTTGTTGCTGTAGGCATAGCCACCCTCATCGGCGTTGTTCTGGGCGCGATCTCAGGCTATTACCGCGGCTGGATCGATGTCGTCATCATGCGCATGGTAGATGTCATGCTCTCCATTCCGACCTTTTTCCTGATACTCGCGGTTATCGCATTTCTCACGCCCTCCATCTGGAACATCATGATCGTGATTGGGCTGACGTCCTGGATGGGTGTCACCCGCCTGGTTCGCGCCGAATTCCTTAGCCTGCGCGAACGTGAATTCGTGCTTGCCTCGGCCACGCTGGGCGCTCGCGATTTTCGCCTGATTTTCCGCCACCTGTTGCCCAACAGCCTCACCCCGGTCATTGTCAGCTCTGTGCTCGGCGTCGCAAGCGCGGTGCTGGTCGAATCCGGCCTCAGCTTTCTTGGTCTTGGCGTACAGCCACCGCAAGCGTCCTGGGGCAACATCCTGACCGAAGGCAAGGAGTACATCCAGTTCGCCTGGTGGCTGTCGTTCTTCCCCGGCATGGCGATTCTGCTCACGGTGTTAGGTTATAATCTGCTGGGAGAAGGGCTGCGCGATGCGCTGGACCCAAGAACCAATGGAAAAGGAAAGAAATAAATGGGATTTCTCAATGGCAAACGCGCCCTCATCGTCGGCTTGCTCAGCAACCGCTCCATCGCTTACGGCATCGCCGAGGCCATGAAGCGTGAAGGCGCCGAACTCGCCTTCACCTATCAGATCGACAAATTTGAAGAACGCGTCGGCAAACTGGCGGCAGAATTTGGCTCCGATATCGTCCTGCCCTGCGACGTCTCCGATGATGCTCAGATCGATGCCATGTTCGAAGCCCTAGGCAAACGCTGGGACGGTCTGGATATCATCGTCCACTCGGTTGCTTTCGTACCCAAGGTGGCGCTCGCTGGCGATTATCTCGACTCGACCACGCGTGAATACTTCCGCATCGCGCATGATGTCAGCTCTTACAGTTTCACGGCATTGGCCAAAGCAGGCTTACCTATGATGCAAGGCCGCAACGGCGCCCTGCTCACGCTGAGCTACCTCGGGGCTGAACGCACCATGCCCAACTACAACGTCATGGGCGTCGCCAAGGCCAGTCTGGAAGCCAACGTGCGCTACATGGCGCAAAGTCTCGGCCCGCGCGGCATTCGCGTCAATGCGGTATCCGCTGGTCCAATCAAGACGCTGGCAGCTTCCGGCATCGCCGGCTTCGACAAAATGATGGACTTCAACGAGAAACACGCACCGTTGCGTCGCAATGTCACCATCGAGGAAGTCGGCAATGTCTCTGCCTTCCTTTGCAGCGACCTGGCAAGCGGCGTAACCGGAGAAATCACTTACGTCGATGGCGGCATGAACACCACCGCTGCCGGCTCGGTTGAGGCTATGCTCTAACACCGACTGTGGTTTCGCCTCCTGATCGCAACACTACGACGCGTGAATTCCATTTCACCGAGCAGGATTTCCAACGCGTACGCAAGCTGATATACGATCATGCAGGTATCAGTCTTTCCGACTCGAAAATGGACATGGTATACAGCCGCCTTGGCAGGCGGCTGCGTGCCACCGGCCTGAGCAATTTCCGGGAATACCTCTCCCTTCTGGAAAAAAACGATGCAACGGAATGGGAAGCTTTCGTCAATTCCCTGACCACCAATCTGACTTCGTTTTTTCGGGAGCCTCACCACTTCCCTATTCTGGCGGACCATATCCGCAAGATCCGGCAGCGCCAGCCTATCCAGTTATGGTGCAATGCCGCCTCAACGGGCGAGGAACCTTACACCATGGCTATGACCATGGTGGATGTTTTCGGAAGCTATACGCCACCAGTTCAGATTCTCGCTACCGATCTCGACACCCATGTGCTGAAAACTGCACAAGCCGGAATTTACGGTGCCGATCGCGTGGAAAAATTACCAAAAGACATACTGCAACGCTTCTTTGTCGAAGCTCCAGGGGGAAGCCCGGGGCAAATGCAGGTCCGTCAGGAACTGCGCAAAATGATCACCTTTCGCCAACTCAACTTGTTGGATGCGAATTGGCTGATACGTGGTCCATTTGATGCCGTTTTCTGCCGCAACGTGATGATCTATTTCGACAAAGCCACCCAATACAAGATTTTGCAGAAACTCGTTCCCGTCATGCGCAGCGATGCCCTCCTCTTTGCCGGGCATTCGGAAAGCTTTCAGCATGCCGCTGACTTGTTCCATATACAGGGCCGCACTGTTTACATGATCGCCGAACAGGCGCGCGCTCTAGCCATCCCCGCTGCATCTGTTTACGTCCGCCCATAATGGGCACGAAAGCACTCTATATGACCTACAACAACGAAAAAATTCTAGTCATCGGAGCCTCAACCGGCGGCACGGAGGCATTGAAAGACGTCTTGGGGCAGTTACCCGAAAATTGCCCGGGCATCGTAATTGCACAGCATATGCCTGAAGGATTCACAAAGTCTTTCGCCTCCCGTCTCGATGGGCTCTGCAAGGTGCGTGTCAAGGAAGCCGAACAGGGAGACAAGATTCTCCCCGGACATGCTTATCTCGCACCCGGACACTCCCATCTACTCCTGGCTCGCCGCGGAACCGGCTATGTCTGCGAATTGTCAAGCAGCGAGCCCGTCAACCGGCATAGACCTTCGGTTGATGTGCTCTTCATGTCCGCAGCCAGAAGCGCCGGTAAAAATGTGATCGGCATCATACTTACCGGCATGGGCAAAGATGGCGCCTTGGGCATGAAAGAAATGCATAACGCGGGCGCGCATACTTTTGCTCAAGACGAGAGTAGCTGCGTAGTCTTCGGCATGCCCAAGGAGGCCATTGCACAAGGCGCGGTAGACGAAATCGTACCTTTGAAAGAGATAGCCTCCCGAGTAATAAACCTGCTCACAAAAACGGGCAGCAGAGTATCGAAATAGCGACTTCTCTCGGCAATAAAAAAGGCGGTAAAACCGCCTTTTTTATTGCTTGATCAAGTCTCTTATTGCCGATTAACTTCCAGCAACTGCTTGTTAACCGTGATATCGGCCTTGCCCTTCAATGCACCCAGATAAGCTGCCATGTACTCTTCAGCCAGTGCACCTTCCATCTCGCTCCGTAGCAGTTTTCTTTCGTCGTTATCGGTCGGTGCAGCACTATCAACACGGCTAATACGAATCAAGGTATACCCGACATTCGGGGTTTCGACACCGTCAAATGCAGGCAATGCTGAAACGTCTGTACGGAAAGCCTGTTTCATGACGGCATCATTCAATCCCTGGGCATTCTTGCGATCGATGACAACCTCAGGAATCCATTCCAGCCCGGCCACATCTTTGTTCTGACGTAATGAAGCAACAAGCTCCTTGCCCTTTTTGATCGCCATGGCGACCGCCTGCTCGTGCTTAAGGAACCCTTCCAGCGCAGCACTGATATCCGACAGGCTACGCGCTGCCGAAGGCTTGTGCTCGATAACCCGCGCAGCAAGCAGCGTATTGGGGGCGACCTCAACAGCTTCGGTGTTGCGTTTGTCTTTCAAAACCTCATTCGAGAAAAGTGCATTGACCAGCTTATCGCTCTTGAAGAACTTCATCGCATCGGCGCGACTCATCCATTGGCTCGCTTGAGCCTCCAGCCCAAACTCCTTGGCTGCGGGTTGCAAGCTGTCGGATTGCTCATAAACGATGTTGCTGAAGCCTTCAGCCTTCTCTGCGAACTGCGCCAGCGCCTTCTGATAAATCAGTTCGGCACGAATATTGGTTTTCACTTCGTCGAAAGGTTGGCCTGAGCCTTGGATTTCCGTCAGCTTGATGATGTGAAAGCCGAATTCCGACTCAACCAAATCGCTGATCGAGCCAGGCGCCATATTGAACACCGCCTCCTCAAAAGGCTTCACCATCATGCCGCGCCCGAAAAGACCCAGATCTCCGCCATTCTGCGCCGATCCAGGATCTTGCGAATACTGCTTGGCCAGCGCTTCGAACTTGCTCGGATCTTTCTTCGCTTCAGCCAGCACGGACATGGCCTTGTCGCGTGCGGCCTGCTTGGAAGCCGCATCGCCCTTGCCGCCGAAACCGATCAGGATATGACTGGCACGGCGCTGCTCCTGTCCTTGGAATTGAGCGACATTCTCGGAGTAATACTTTTGCGCTTCCTCATCCGTAACCTGTATCCCAGGGATGAGATTATTGGCGGAAAACATTACGTATTCGATTTTCACCTGTTCCGGAACACGGAATTTTTCCTTGTTCTTCTCGTAATAGTCTTTTACCTGCGTAGCATCAACTTTCACCTGGTTGAGGAATTCTTCTGCCTTGATGTCAGCGATGCTGACTTCACGCTGCTGATGCTCGACTTGCATTACCTTGTCGAAAGAAGAGTTCGGGACAAAAGCCGCTGCTGCGACACCGTCCCGCGCCTGCTGCACGAGCAGGTCTGCACGCATGCGTGCCTCGAACTGGCTGGGCGTCAATTTGTTCTGCTTCAGGATTTCGTCATAAACCTCTTGCGAGAATTTACCGTCTTTTTGAAATTCCGGAAGACTGATAACGAACTTGCTAAGGGATTCGTCCGACAGAGCGAAGTGACGCTGGCGTACTTCTGCACTCAACAGGCGCGACAGTACGAGTTTGTCCAGGACGGATTGACGTACTTCAGGATCTTCCAGCAGTGCCGGATCGACCTTGCCTGCAGCTTGCATTTGATTACGCAACTCTTGCATCGCATTGCCGAACTCCTGCACCGTCACACCTTTACCGTCAACTTCGGCCACGGCTGCGCCTGAGCCAGCATTTTGAAGATAGGTATCGATTCCGAATACTGCAAAGGTCACTGCTATCAGAGCAAGAATAGCTTTTGCCAGCCACCCCTTGGAATGCTCACGAAATGTATCCAACATGAATTAACTCTCTTCAGAACGAATATTGCCCAGCTCGATCATGGAATCGAGCCAAGCGGAGTTTAAAAAGCGTTGACTATACCATAGTCATCACGCTCTGGTGCGGAGAGGAAAACGATGAGAAAAAGACGACATATAAAACAAAACGGCGAGTCATAAGACTCGCCGTTCGTTGTCAGTGGCGGAGTGGACGGGACTCGAACCCGCGACCCCCGGCGTGACAGGCCGGTATTCTAACCAACTGAACTACCACTCCAAAACTTCTAAAGTCACTACGCTTCGGCACTATTCTTGGTGGGTGCTGAGGGGATCGAACCCCCGACATTCGCCTTGTAAGGGCGACGCTCTACCAGCTGAGCTAAGCACCCTCATGCCGAACAAAGACCGCTAGTTTACAGCATCCTTGAGCGCTTTGCCAGCCCTAAATTTTGGAGAATTTGCGGCCTTGATCTTGATGGTCGCACCAGTGCGGGGATTGCGGCCGCTGCGTGCAGCGCGCTTGCCTACGTAAAAAGTCCCAAAACCGATCAGGGTAACAGGGTCACCCTTTTTCAGCGCTTTGGCGATTGCGGTTGTAGCTGCATCCAACGAACGTCCTGCGGCGGCTTTGGAAAGGCCAGCTTCTTTGGCGATTTGATCAATCAGTTCAGACTTGTTCACGAGCAATCCCCTTTCGACATTGTTTATAAATGACAGGCGAACCCTGTACTCAACTTTATAACAAGCGGGAAAAGCCCGTGTCAAGCCTTTCCCGCCATATCGAAGGGATTATATTTTTCAGCCGCTAATCTCGTCTGAAAAACGCATCAATGGGTTACGATCGGGGTGGATTTTCCAGCATTTTCCTCCCCGGACGCGTCAGCTGCGGGACCGGTTGCTTCCGCGGGTTCCGGCATGCGCTCCAGTGCGATTTGCAGCACTTGATCGATCCACTTCACCGGATGGATATCAAGTTTGTTCTTGATATTATCGGGGATGTCGACCAGATCCTTGACGTTCTGCTCGGGGATCATGACAGTCTTGATGCCACCGCGATGCGCGGCCAGGAGCTTTTCTTTCAAGCCGCCAATCGGCAGCACTTCGCCGCGCAACGTGATTTCACCCGTCATCGCCACATCTGCACGTACCGGAATATTGCTCAACACAGACACCAAGGCGGTGCAGATCGCAATACCTGCGCTCGGACCATCCTTGGGTGTTGCACCTTCCGGCAAGTGAATGTGAATATCGTTCTTTTCGTAGAAGTCGGGATTAATGCCCAAACGCGCTACGCGACTACGCACCACGCTCA
>CAMLME010000087.1 GCA_946481235.1 uncultured Methylobacillus sp.
TAGTGGCCGGAGCGGTTTACCTGGCGGCGAAACTTGTTTTTCCGCATGAAGTCGCAGTGCTCGCCAGCATGGCCGCGACCATATGGCTGACGGGTGCATTCCACGAAGACGGTTTGGCGGATGCTGCCGATGGCTTGGGTGGAGGATGGGATAAAGAGCAAGTGCTCACCATCATGCAAGACTCCCGGCTTGGCAGTTATGGTGCATTGGCGATGGTCATGGCACTGCTTATCAAATTTCAGACGCTAGCGCATCTGGCGGCGGCAATGATTCCCGCAATCCTGATAGCCGGCCATGCACTGAGCCGCTTCTGCGCTGTATTGGTGATTTCTACACAACAGTATGTGCGTTCCAGCGGCAAGGCCAAGCCGCTCGCGACGCGTCTTTCCAAAGGCGGGCTGGCTGTAGCGGCGGTCGCCGGGATGGCGCCGTTGACTTTGCTCGCTCCACTCCTGCTCTGGGCGCTGGTGCCGGTGGCGCTGGTCTGGCTGTGGTTTAGCCGGATGCTCAAACGCCGTTTGGGCGGCTATACCGGCGATTGTCTGGGGGCGATGCAGCAACTGTGCGAACTGGCGTTTTACCTGGGTGTGCTGGGGGTGATGGGAATGTCTTCCTGATGGAGCTTTACCTCGTGCGCCATACGACGCCTGCGATTCAGCCCGGTATTTGCTACGGCCATGCCGAACTCGATCTGCATGCTGATGCAGACAAGGAAATTGCCGAGGTATGCGATAAATTGGCCGATGTTCAACCGGCTGCATTCTATACCAGCCCGTTATTGCGCTGCCGCCGCTTGGCCGAGGCGCTGCCTTGGGGCGAAGCTCAGCAGGATGATCGCCTGAAGGAATTGCACTTCGGTGATTGGGAGATGCAGCGTTGGGATGCGATTCCGCGCGAGATTTTCGATTTCTGGGCCATGCGTTTCGTTGAGCATGCGCCGCCGGGCGGCGAGTCCTTTCAGGATCTCTATCAGCGTGCCAGCGCCTTTTTTACCGAGTGTGCCAAAAAAAACGCCGGGCTCACGGTGGTGGCGGTGACGCACGCTGGCGTCATACGCGCCTTGCTGGCGCACGCGCTCAAGCTGCCGCTGGAGAATGTGCCCGGCTTTCATCTGGATTTTGGTGGCGTGACCAAGCTGGTCATGTCCACTTCACATATCAATGTCGCTTATGTCAATCGTTGAGTGCCCCGCCCTGCTGATTGCCGCGCCGTCTTCCGGCTCTGGAAAAACCAGCGTCACGGCGGCATTGGCGCGCTATTTCACCCGTCAGGGCAAGCATGTCCGCGTGTTCAAGACCGGCCCGGATTTCATTGACCCCGGCGTGCTCGAGTGCGCTTCCGGCAATCCGGTTTACCAACTCGATTTGTGGATGGTCGGCGAAGCCGAATGCCGCCGGCTGCTGGCAGAAGCCGCACGCGAGGCGGACTTGATCTTGATCGAAGGTGTGATGGGCCTGTTCGACGGCACCCCCAGCAGCGCCGACCTGGCGCAGCATTTCGGTATTCCCGTGCTGGCAGTGATCGACGCTTCAGCCCAGGCGCAGACCTTCGGCGCGCTGGCGCTGGGACTGGCGACGTACCGGCCGCAACTGCTTTTCGCCGGGGTCCTCGCCAATCGCGTGGCGGGCTCCGGCCATGCCGATATGCTGGAATCCAGCCTGCCGCCGAATTTACGCTGGTTCGGCTGGTTGCCGACAGAGCAGGAAGCGGCGTTGCCGGAACGTCATCTCGGGCTGGTTGGAGCCGCCGAGCAGCCGGATCTCGTTGCCAAACTGGACAGGCTGGCCGAGGCTTTGGTGATGAGTGAGCATCCGATGCCGGCTACCGTCGCCTTTCCCACTGCCGAGTCGGAAACGCAGCCCAGATTATTGCAAAACACTCATATCGCCATCGCCCGCGACCATGCGTTTGCCTTTATTTACCGTGCCAATCTCGACCTGCTGGCCGATATGGGTGCGACGCTGGAGTTCTTTTCGCCCTTGGCAGACAAGGCATTGCCGGCGGCGGACGCCTACTACTTTCCGGGTGGCTATCCCGAGTTGCATCTCGATACCCTGTCGCGCAATACCGGGTTGCGCGATGACCTGTTGGCGGCGCAGGCGGCGGGCAAGCCTGTACTGGCCGAGTGCGGCGGCATGATGGCGATGTTCGAAGCGATTACGGATGCCGAGGGGCGGCGCGTGACCATGTGGGGTCTGCTGCCGGGAGAAGTGACGATGCAGAAACGCCTCGGCGGCCTCGGACTGCAAGCGGCGGAGCTGCCCGAGGGACTGCTCCGCGGTCATACGTTCCATTATTCGAAGACGGAAACTGCCCTGCCTCCTTTGGGCAAAGCCATCAAGCAATCCGGCAGCGAGGGCGAGGCGATTTATCGCGTCGGCCGGCTGACGGCCTCCTACTTGCATGCCTACTGGCCGTCCAACCCCGAAGCTGCCGCGCGGCTGTTTTTGCCATGAGCGATTTCAGCGAATCTGACAAGGCTGCCATCTATCGTGTCATCGAAGAGCGGCGTGACATGCGGCACTTTCTTCCCGACCCTATTGCGCCGGAGTTGCTTGCGCGGTTGCTGCAGGCTGCCCACTTGGCCCCCAGCGTCGGCTATATGCAGCCTTGGCGTTTTATCCGCATTGTCGATCGTGAATTGCGGAAACAAATTCATGCGCTGGTCGAAACCGAGCGCATCGCCACTGCAGCAGCCTTGGCCGAACGCGAAGACGAATTCATGCGCCTCAAGGTCGAAGGCATTCTCGAGTGCGGCGAACTGCTGGTCGTCGCCTTGGCGAATGGACGCGAGAAACACGTGTTCGGCCGCCGTACGCTGCCGGAAATGGATCTGGCGTCGGCTTCCTGCGCCATCCAGAACCTGTGGCTAGCCGCCCGTGCGGAAGGTCTGGGCATGGGCTGGGTGTCGCTGTTCGATCCTATTCAACTGGCTCAGTTGCTAGATATGCCCTCGGGTGCCAGTCCCATCGCGGTGCTCTGTCTCGGCTATGTCGAGGCGTTCTATCCCCGCCCGATGCTCGAAATGGAGCGCTGGGCCGACCGTATCCCGCTGGAAACGCTGGTGTTCGAAGACCGCTGGAAGCGCTGACGGACTTTCATCCTGTTGTCATGCAGGCTCCTTACGATGGGGGCTCTGAATACAGGTGGAAGAATGAGCAGTGTTATCGACAAGTTAGTCGCGGTCGGCATGATGGTGGTCGCTTTACCGGCCCTATGCGAGCCGGTGGTACAGGGCCCTGAGGCGGTGCAGGATTGGTATGAGGCGGGCCAGCGCTTCATTCGCGATGCCGAGCAACTGGAAATCCGGGCACGCAAGGCAAAAAACGTCATCCTCTTCGTCGGCGACGGAATGGGGATTTCCACCTTGACTGCCGCACGCATCCTCGAAGGCCAGCTCAAGGGCCGCACGGGCGAGGAAAACCGGCTCTCGTTCGAGGATTTTCCCTACGCCGCGCTTTCCAAAACCTATACCTGGGATCAGCAGACGCCCGACTCCGCGCCCACCATGACCGCCATGATCACCGGCTACAAGGCGCGCGAGGGCATGCTGTCCGTCGATCATCAAACCCCGCGTGGGGAATGCAACGCCGGGGTCGTCGCAGCACATGCCATCCCGACCCTTCTGGAACAAGCGGCCGCAGCGGGCAAGGCGACCGGTGTCGTTTCCACCGCGCGCCTCACGCATGCCACGCCGGCCGCGACCTACGCACACACGCCCATGCGCGACTGGGAGTCCGATACCGATTTGCCCGCCGGTTGCGGCGTCAAGGATATCGCGCGGCAACTGATCGAAGTATCGCCAACCGTGCGCGACAGCCTGAAGGTGGCGATGGGCGGCGGACGTACCAACTTCATGCCGGCAGTACGGGACGATCCGGAGAGTGGGCGGAAAGGTAAGCGCAAGGACGGCCGCGACCTGGTCGCCGAATGGCAGCAGACACGCGGCCCCGGTTCGCGATATGTATGGAATCGGGCGGGTTTCGATGCCATCGATCCAGCCGCGACCACGCACCTGCTGGGCCTTTTCGAGAGCAGTCACATGCAATACGAACTGGACCGTGCAAAAGACAAGGGCGGCGAACCGTCGCTGACCGAGATGGCCGACAAGGCCATCCGTCTCCTGCAGAAAGACAAAAACGGTTTCTTCCTGCACGTCGAGGCGGGCCGCATCGACCATGCTCACCATGCCGGCAACGCCAAGCGCGCGCTATTGGAAGTGATCGAACTGGCGCGGGCGGTGCGCAAGGCGCGGGAGATGACAGATCCCACGGATACCTTGATCATCGTGACCGCCGACCACAGCCATGTGTTTACCATGGCCGGTTATCCGCATCGCGGCAACGATATCCTCGGCCTGGTCGCGGAGGTGCCTGAAAAGGATGGCGAAGAAAAGGGGTTGAAAAAGGACAAATTGGGCTTGCCTTACACCACCCTGGGTTATGCCAACGGCCCCGGATGGCGCAGTCCGGCAGCCGATGGCGGCAAGCGCCCCGATCTTGTTCAGGTGGATACGCATGCCGACGATTACCTGCCGGAGGCGACCGTGCCTCTGGAGTCCGAAACGCATGGCGGCGAAGATGTCGCCATTTTTGCCACCGGGCCGATGGCGCATCTGATCCATGGCAGCATGGAGCAGAACTGGATTTATCACGTCATGCGGCGCGCGTTCGGGTTTTAGCGGTTTTCCACGATGACCTGCCAACCGCGCACGATGCCGACCAGCGCATCCAGCCCATCGGTCAGTGCTGCGGGGCCGGGCTGTAAAATCAGCGGCGACTTGATCTCGAACACCTGCCCGCTTTGCACTGCCGGTATGGTTTGCCATCCGGGGCGGGCCGCGACTTGCTCCGGGCGGAATTTCTTGCCGCACCAGGAGCCGATGATGATGTCGGGCTGGCGTCGCACGACCTCTAGCGGGTCGGCGATGATGCGGTTGCCGGCCAGCGACTGGGAAGACAGCTCCGGAAAGCAATCCTCGCCGCCGGCGATTTCGACGAGTTCCGACACCCAGCGGATGCCGGAAATCATCGGTTCGTCCCATTCCTCGAAATACACACGCGGCTTGCGCGGCAAATTGGCAGATGCTACACGGACGGTATCGACACGCGCTGCGAGTTCACGTGCCAGCGTCTCGCCCTTCGCCGGCTTGCCGACCAGCGCGCCCAGCGTGGCGACCATGCGCAGGATGCCATCTACGCTGCGATGATTGAACACGTATACCTCGACACCGGCCTGGATCAGGTCGCGTGCAATTTCGCCCTGCAGATTGGAAAATCCCAGTACGAGATCCGGCTTGAGTTCGAGGATGGCCTCGGTTTTGGCGCTGGTGAACGCCGAAATCTTCGGTTTTTCCTTGCGCGCCTGCGGCGGCCGCACGGTGAAGCCGGAAATGCCGACGATGCGGTCCTGCTCGCCTAATAAATACAACGTTTCGGTGGTTTCCTCGGTGAGGCAAACAATGCGTTCGGGGTAACGGATGGTCATGGCAGCAGGTAGTCCAGTTTGGTCCAGGCGCGTTCGTCGGCGGGCAGGCCGAAGCGCAGGCTGGAGGTTTCGGTAAACAGGCGGGTGAGTATGCCGAGGCGCGCGAGCTGATGATGAATCTCCTCCGCATCAGGCGTTTTAACCCACTGGAACAGCGCTGTACCGCCGGTCGGCGCCAAGTCGTGGCGGGTTAGCAACTCTGCCAGTTGCAGGCTTTGCTGAGTGAGCCAGATGCGTTGCTCGACTTGCCATGCATGGTTGGCGAGCGCTTGCTGCGCGACCCAGCGGGTTGGATGCGCCACGTTCCAGGGCCCCAGCTTTTCCTGCAATGCTGCCAACAACTCTGGCCAGGCGAGAACGAATCCGGCGCGGATTCCCGCCAGCCCGAAGAATTTGCCGAGCGAACGCAGGATAATCAACCCCGGCAGCCCGGCATGTGCCGACAAGCTGAATTCCGGCGTGGCATCCATGAAAGCTTCGTCCACGACCAGCCAGCCTCCACGGCTGGCGAGTTCTGCGTGCCATTCCAGCAGCGTAGCGGCGGGAACGAGTCGCCCGGTCGGATTGTTGGGGTTGGCCAGTACCAGCACGTCCAATTTGCCAGGTTCGTAATCCGCCAGTGTTTCCACAGCATGCCCGGCTTGCCGCCAGGCGTGCGCGTGCTCGGCATAGGTGGGGCTCAGGACGCCCACGCGAGAGGGGGCGCGCAACAAGGGCAATGCCTGTATGGCCGCCTGCGAACCGGCGCAAGGCAGCAGATTCTTTGTTCCGTAATAATCGGCCGCCGCCGGCAACAGGCCGTCTTCGTCTTCCGGCAGGCGCAGCCAGCATCCGGGCGGGATGGGCGGCACCGGATAGCCGACAGGATGAATGCCGGTGGAGAGATCCACCCATTTATCGAGCGGGATGCCGTGTTCGCGCGCCGCGGCTGCGAGTTTCCCGCCGTGTTCAAGCATAAGCAAGGACTCCCGCGATCAGGGCAAGCGCCAGCCAGAGGTAAACGCCGTGCCTGACCAGTTTCAGGGCGCGCTCGATATCGGATGGCTGCGAAGCCTCGCCCGCACCGAGATCCGGGCGCTGGTGCCATTCGCCGTGGTAGCGTGCCGGACCGCCGAGCTTGACGCCCAGCGCACCTGCGCCGGCCGACATCACCGGCCCGGCGTTGGGGCTGTCCCATGTCGGGGCCTGGGCGCGCCAGCAACGCAACGCAAGACGGGTTTTACCGAGCAGTGCATAGGTGAGCGCCGTCAGCCGCGCCGGAAGGTAGTCCAGCACGTCGTCCAGCCGCGCCGCAGCCCAGCCGAACATCCGAAAACGTTCGTTCTTGTAGCCCCACATCGCATCCAGCGTGTTAGCGAGACGGAACAGCAGCGCACCCGCGCCGCCGAAGATAAAAAACCAGAACAGCGCCCCGAACACGCCGTCGTTGCCGTTTTCCAGCACCGATTCCACGGTGGCCGGTACGGGGTCGATGGCGGCGGAATCGCGGCTGACCATGTACGAGGCTGCGGTGCGCGCTTGCGCCTCGTCACCGTTTTCCAGTGCGCGCGACACGGCGCGGGCATGTTCGTGCAGGCTGCGATGGCCGATGGCGAAATAGAGCAGCAACACGTCGAGCATCGGGCCGATGCCGGGCAAGCGGCACAGCCAGAACGCGAGCGCGCCGAACGGCAGAAGCAGCATGGCCACGCCCATTACTCCGGCAAGCCGGTGGTGCGGCCGCGCGCGTCGGATTACGGGATTAAGCCGGGCCTCGAGTCGATCCGCCAGAAAGCCGAAACCGACCAGCGGATGCCAGCGGCGTGGTTCGCCCAGCAGGCCGTCGAGCGCGACGGCGGTCACGGCCAGCAAAGCGGTTATGGGATAATGCACGGATGAAATCATTGATGGTTCAAGGTACGACGTCGGATGCCGGTAAAAGTACGCTGGTGGCCGGCTTGTGCCGCGCATTGTACCGCCGGGGGCTGCGGGTCGCGCCATTCAAGCCGCAAAACATGGCGCTCAACTCCGCGGTGACGGCCGACGGCGGCGAGATCGGCCGGGCGCAGGCGGTGCAGGCGATGGCATGTGGGTTGGAACCACATTCCGACATGAACCCGGTGCTGCTCAAGCCCAATAGCGATACCGGCGCGCAGGTGATTCTGCAAGGCCGCGTGGCCTTCAACCTCGAAGCGGGTGCCTATCATGGCTACAAACCTCACGCGATGCGTGCGGTGATGGATTCGTGGCAACGCATGACGGCGCAATACGAGTGCGTGCTGGTGGAGGGCGCCGGCAGCCCGGCGGAAATCAACCTGCGCGAGAACGACATCGCCAACATGGGCTTTGCCGAAGCCGCCGATTGCCCGGTAGTGCTGATCGCCGATATCGACCGCGGCGGCGTGTTCGCCCACCTCGTCGGCACATTGGCGCTGCTGTCCGAGTCCGAGCAGGCGCGGATCAAGGGTTTCGTCATCAACCGCTT
>CAMLME010000088.1 GCA_946481235.1 uncultured Methylobacillus sp.
TCACCCAGGATGTCGGTCAGCACGGCGAAACGATTGCCTTCCTTGATGAGGCCCATGGCGATACCTGCCACGTGCGCCTTGACCGGCACGCCGGCATCCATCAGCGCCAGGCAGCCACCGCAAACGGAAGCCATGGAGCTGGAACCGTTGGATTCGGTGATTTCGGAAACCACGCGAATGGTGTAGCCGAACTCTTCCTGGCTCGGCAATGCAGCCAGCAGGGCACGCTTTGCCAGACGGCCGTGGCCGATCTCCCGACGTTTCGGCGTACCGACGCGGCCAGTTTCACCGGTGGCATACGGAGGCATGTTGTAGTGCAGCATGAAGCGATCGTGATACTCGCCTTGCAGCGCATCGATGATTTGCTCATCACGGCCAGTGCCCAGCGTTGCAACAACCAGCGCCTGGGTTTCGCCACGGGTAAACAACGCGGAACCATGGGTACGCGGCAGCACACCGGTACGGATGCTGATCGGACGTACGGTACGCGTGTCGCGACCGTCGATACGCGGCTCGCCGTTCAGGATCTGGCTGCGCACCACGTCGGCTTCCAGCTTGAACAGCGCATCCTTGATCTGGTTGGCCTGATTGGTGTCCGTCTCGGCAGTGACCATTTCCGCAAGAACGCGCGACTTGATTTCGTCCAGCTTGCTGGAACGCGCCTGCTTGGACTTGATCTTGTAGGCTTCGTTGATATCGTTGGCAGCAAGTGCGGTAAGCTTTTCTACCATCGCCACATCGGATTCCGGCGGGACCCAGTCCCAGGCCTCTTTACCGACTTCAGCGGCCAATTCATTGATCAGGCTGATGACCGCCTGCATTTGCTGATGACCATAAACCACCGCGCCCAGCATCACGTCTTCCGACAGCTGCTTGGCTTCGGATTCAACCATCAGCACAGCGCTGTCGGTTGCGGCAACCACCAGGTCAAGCTCGGTTGTTTCCAGTTCGGACTTGGTCGGGTTCAGCACGTACTCGCCATTCATGTAGGCGACGCGTGCAGCACCGATCGGGCCATAAAATGGAATGCCGGAAATCGCCAGTGCAGCAGACGCGCCGATGATGGCCGGAATATCGGAATCGATTTCGTTATCGGACGACATCACCGTCGCGACGATTTGCACTTCGTTATAGAACGCTTCCGGGAACAGCGGGCGCAGCGGACGGTCGATCAGGCGCGAAGTCAGCGTTTCCTTTTCGGACGGACGGCCTTCGCGCTTGAAGAATCCACCGGGGATCTTGCCGGCAGCATAGGTGCGCTCTTGATAGTCAACAGTCAGCGGGAAGAAATCCTGGCCTGGCTTCACTTCGGTCTTGCCGACCACGGTCACCAGAACCACGGTGTCATCCAGGCTGACCAGTACGGCGCCGTCGGCCTGACGGGCGATCTCGCCGGTTTCGAGCGTAAGCTGGTGCCGGCCATAAGAGATGGTTTTTTTGATTGCTTTCACGACGTTACGTCCTTTTTAAATGAAAATAAGCCGACAAGCGCTGCGTTTCCGCATGCTTTCGGCTTATTTTTGTGAATACTCCAGAATTACTTGCGCAGGCCGAGACGTGCGATCAGGCTGCGATAGCGATCGGCATTCTTGCGCTTGAGATAGTCGAGCAGCTTGCGGCGTTGGCTAACCATAGCCAGCAGACCACGACGGGAATGGTGATCCTTGGCATTGACCTTGAAGTGTTCGGTCAAGGTGCTGATACGGCTGGTGAGAAGCGCCACTTGCACTTCTGGGGAACCGGTGTCATTTTCACCTTGTTTAAATTCGCCAATAAGCCTGGCTGTTTCAGCAGTCGTAATGGACATCTTTTTCTCCTAATCTTGAACCGCGCATTCTAACCCTAAATTGAATATATTAACAAGGTGTTAATCGTTTTTTTACTACTGCCCATGCGTCTGAACCAGACGACGGGGTGCAATCTTGCCGTCCGGTGTCACTTCACCCAAACCGAGAAACCGCTGCTCCTGCCCGTACAGACGGACATCGCCCAGTTGAAGCTTCCCTGGCTGCCATACTGACTGGCCCTGGCATAAATAATAAGCACTGTCGTTATCGAGTGCGACCGCGGGCAAGTCCTGCAGCATGCAATCCGGCGCCACAAGGATCACATCCCGCTCCTCCAGCTGCATGGCATCAAGCGCTTCCAGCGTCACGGCACGCGACACGTCAAAAAGACCGGACACCGTACGCCGCAACTGGGTCAAATAAGCGCCGCAACCCAAAGCTTTGCCGATATCTTCCGCCAGTGTCCGAATATAGGTTCCCTTGCTGCAGGAAACCCGAATTGTCGCGCTCGGTTGATCCAGCTCAAGCAATTCGATGTGATGTATGGTCACCGCCCTCGCCGGCCGTTCGATTTCAATGCCGGCGCGCGCATATTCGTATAACGCCTTGCCCTGATGCTTGAGCGCGGAATACATGGGTGGCACTTGGTTAATTTCACCCAGAAATCCACGCAACACTTCTTCCATCTTTTCGCGCGTGACGTTCACCTCGGCCGTCGTGACGATTTCGCCTTCCGTATCGCCCGTGGTCGTAGTCGCGCCCAGCAGCATGGTCGCACAATAGGTCTTGTCTGCATCCAGCAAGAAATGTGAGAACTTGGTTGCCTCGCCGAAGCAGATCGGTAACAAGCCCGTCGCGAACGGGTCCAGACTACCGGTATGTCCCGCTTTCGCTGCCTGATACAGACGTTTTGCTTGCTGCAATGCCTGATTGGATGAGAGTCCGACGGGCTTGTCCAACAACAGGACGCCGTCTACTGGCCGCTTGATACGTTTGTGCTGCACCAGAAATCAATCTTCTTCGGAGTCTGTCTTGTTGTCTTGAGCCACGGCATCGTCAATGATGCGGGAAAGACGCATGCCACGCTCGATCGAAGCGTCGTAAACAAAATGCAGCTGAGGCACCGAGCGCAGCAGCATGCGCTGCGAAAGCTGGCTGCGCAGGAAGCCGGCCGATTTCTCCAGCCCTTTTTGCAGATCCGGTGAATTCTCAACTGCGCTGTAAAAGACCTTGGCGTGCGCCAGATCACCTGTCACCTCAACTTCGGTAACCGTGACCATGGACACGCGCGGATCCTTGACTTCGAACTGCAAAAGATCAGCCAGTTCGCGTTGAATCTGCTCGGCAACACGCTGGCTTCTGGCGAACTCCTTGGCCATTAGAGCGTTCTTGCCACTTCCACGACTTCGAAGACTTCAAGCTGATCGCCCACCTCGATGTCATTGAAATTCTTGAGTGACAAACCGCACTCGAAACCGGCTTTGACTTCACGTACGTCATCCTTGAAACGCTTCAGCGAATCGAGCTCGCCGGTATGGATGACGACGTTGGAACGAAGTACGCGCACCTTTGAGCCGCGCTTGACGATGCCATCCAGCACATAGCAGCCGGCAACCGAACCGACTCTGGAAATTCGGAATACTTCCCGGATTTCGACCAGTCCGATAACGTTTTCCTTTTCTTCCGGCGACAGCATGCCGCCAAGAGCAGCCTTCACTTCATCGACTGCTTCGTAAATGATGTTGTAGTAACGCACATCCACGCCTGCAGATTCCATCAGCTTGCGCGCACCTGCATCTGCCCGCACATTGAAGCCGATGACCACTGCCTTGGACGCTGCCGCCAGGTTGACATCGGACTCGCTGATCGCGCCCACGCCGGTATGCAGGATGTTGACCTTCACTTCATCGGTGGAGAGCTTCTGCAACGATGTAGCCAGCGCTTCATATGAACCCTGAACATCTGACTTGATGATCAGCGGCAAGGACTTGACCTCGCCTTCGCCCATCTGTTCGAACATGTTTTCCAGTTTGGCTGCCTGCTGCTTGGCCAACTTCACATCGCGGAACTTGCCTTGGCGGAACAATGCGATTTCGCGCGCCTTGCGCTCGTCGTTCAGAACGATGGTTTCTTCACCGGCATTCGGCACTTCGGACAGACCAAGAATCTCTACTGGAATCGAAGGGCCCGCCTCCTTCACTTCTTGACCCGCCTCGTCCATCATGGCACGCACTCGGCCATAGGAGCTGCCCGCAAGCAGCATATCGCCGCGCTTGAGCGTGCCGGATTGCACCAGTATGGTTGCTACCGGGCCGCGCCCCTTATCCAGGCGGCCTTCGATAACAAGACCCTTGGCCGGCGTATTCTTGGCCGCTGTCAATTCAAGCACTTCGGCTTGCAGCAACACGGCTTCCAGCAAGTCTTCGATGCCCTGGCCGGTTTTGGCCGAAACTTCAACGAACATGGTATCGCCACCCCAATCTTCGGGCACGACTTCCTGCGCGACCAACTCCTGCTTGACGCGCTCCGCATTGGCATCCGGCTTGTCGATCTTGTTGACGGCCACAACCAAAGGGACTTTGGCGGCCTTGGCATGATGCACGGCTTCAATGGTTTGCGGCATCACGCCGTCGTCTGCGGCAACCACCAGGATAACTACGTCCGTGGCCTTGGCACCGCGGGCGCGCATTGCCGTAAATGCTTCGTGGCCCGGCGTATCGAGGAAAGTCACCTGACCGCGTGGCGTTTCCACATGATAGGCGCCGATGTGCTGGGTAATGCCGCCGGCTTCGCCGGAAGCCACGCGGGTACGGCGAATGTAGTCGAGCAAGGAGGTCTTGCCGTGGTCAACGTGGCCCATCACGGTCACGACCGGAGGGCGACTTTCCTGCACGGCTTCCACATGCTCGGCTTCGAGGAAGGCTTCCGGATCGTTAGCTTCGGCAGCACGGGCGGTATGGCCCATTTCTTCCACCACGATAATCGCGGTTTCCTGATCCAGCACCTGGTTGATGGTCACCATCATGCCCATCTTCATGAGCGTCTTGATCACTTCGGCTGCCTTGACCGCCATCTTGTGCGCCAGATCTGCGACGGAGATGGTTTCAGGCACCAACACTTCGCGCACGAGAGGTTCCGTAGGCGCGGAGAATGCATGTTGCTGGTCGCCATTATCCTTATGCGACTTGGACTTGCCCTTGTGGTCGCGCCAACCCTGACCGACGCCGACATCCCCGCGCGTCTTGATGCCGCGCTTTTTCGCGGCATTGTCCCAATCGCCGGCACCCTTGCTCTTTTTCGCCGGCTTTTCGTCGGCTTTGGCTTTGTCCTTGGCCGCAGGCTTGTGCAGCGTGCCTTCGCTCAAACTTGCCGGGGCGGCTGGTGCAGCCGCCGCTTCGCTCGCTTTGCGCGCCTCTTCTTCCTGCCGCCTTTGCAACAATTCCTGTTTTTTGCGCTGCTCCGCGCTTTGCAATGCAATCAGTTCCGCCTGGCGACGTGCCTCTTCCTCACGCTTGGCAATCTGCTCGGCATCCAGAAGATCATGTATGCGTGGACGACCAACAGGTTTTTCCTGAACGGCAACGACCTCAGGAACTTCCGGCTGCACTGGCTCAGGCGCTGCTGGAACCTCGGGTTCAGGAGCAACTAGAATTTCCGGCTCCGGTACTGGCTCTGGCAGCGACTGCGGCTCGATGGGCAACTCGACCGCCTGCTCGGCTTCGGCCACCTGATCGTTCGGGTCACGACGCACCAGAACACGTTTCTTTCGCACTTCGACCTGGATGGTACGGGCCTTGCCGCTGCTGTCCGACTTGCGGATTTCGGTCACCTGTTTACGCGTCAGCGTAATCTTGTTTTTGGGGGCTTCAGCGCCGTGGCCTTTGCGCAGATAATCCAGAAGCGCGGTTTTATCCTGCTCGGTTAGCCTGTCGTCCGGATTGGCTTTGTGCACCCCGGCCGCCTTCAGCTGCTCAAGCAGCAGCTCCGCCTGCAGGCCCAGCTCGCTGGCAAATTGTGCTACGCTCGATTGTCCCATACTGCTCTCCAGTCTACTTTTGCGGTTGCCCTATCAGGCAAACCAGGGCGCGCGCGCCGTCATGATTAATTGTTTGGCGCGCTCGGCGTCCATCGAGGTCAGTTCGACCAGGTCGTCCACTGCCAGATCCGCCAGATCTTCAACCGTTGAAATTCCCTTGGCCGCCAACAGATGCGCGGTATCCGCATCCATGCCTTCCATGGTCAACAAACCTTCGGACGCCTCTTCGACCTTTTCTTCCTTGGCAATAGCCTCAGTCAATATTGCATCGCGAGCACGTTTGCGCAGTTCGTTGACGGTATCTTCATCGAACGCTTCGATCTCCGTCATTTCGGAAAGCGGCACATAGGCGATTTCTTCGAGCGAACTGAATCCTTCCTGCGCCAGAATGTCGGCCACTTCCTCATCGACATCCAGCTTGTCCATGAACAGCTGGCGAGTCTTGGAGTGCTCTGCTTCATTTTTCTGAGCAGCTTCTTCTTCCGTCATGATGTTGAGCGTCCAGCCCGTCAATTCGGAAGCCAGGCGTACATTTTGCCCGCTCTTGCCGATGGCCTGTGCCAGCTGGTCCTCGTCAACGACGACATCCATGCTGTGCGCATCTTCATCAACCACGATGCTCGACACTTCGGCCGGAGCCATCGCATTGATGACGAACTGTGCCGGTTCCATGGACCACAGCACGATATCCACGCGCTCGCCGGCCAGTTCGCCGGTCACCGCTTGCACGCGCGAGCCGCGCATGCCTACGCAAGTACCCACCGGATCCAGACGTTGATCGTTGGATTTCACTGCAATCTTGGAGCGCAAGCCCGGGTCACGTGCGGCAGACCTGATTTCAAGCAGGCCCTCCTCGATTTCCGGAACTTCCAGCTCGAACAGCTTGACCAGGAACTCCGGAACCACACGCGAAAGAATCAGTTGCGGGCCGCGTCCACCGCGCTCAATGCGCATCAGATAGGCGCGAACACGGTCACCAACGCGCAAATTTTCCTTGGGAATCATTTGCTCGCGTGGCAGCAAGGCTTCAATGCGACCGATTTCTATGATCGCATTGCCCTTTTCCATACGCTTGATCATCCCGGTCACGAGATGTTCCTTACGCGCAAGGAAGTCGTTCAGGATTTGCTCACGCTCAGCCTCTCGCACTTTTTGCAAGATGACCTGTTTGGCGGCTTGTGCGCCAATGCGCCCGAATTCGATGGACTCCAAGGCCTCTTCGATATAGTCCCCTTCGCTCAGGCCCTGTGCACGCTCGTCGCTCATGGCTACCTGTGCAGCCGGATTCTCAAGCGCATCATCGTTCACGACCTGCCAGCGCCGGAAGGACTCGTATTCGCCACTGTCGCGGTCGATAGCCACGCGCACATCGGCATCATCCTGGAATCTTTTTTTGGATGCAGAAGCCAGCGCCAACTCGAGAGCAGTGAAAATTACTTCCTTTTCTACATTCTTTTCATGCGCCAGCGCATCAACCAGCAATAATACTTCGCGACTCATCTTCCACCTCCACCTAAAATTCAGGACTCAACCGGGCTTTATCGATATTGCTCAAGGCAAAACCTTGCAATCCCGCCTCGGTTTCGATTTGCACCATATCCTGATCAATGCCGCGTAAAATTCCCGTGAAATTCTTTCTACCGTCAACCGGTAGACGCATCTTCAACAGCACTCTGTTGCCGGCGAACCGGGTGAAATCGCTTTCCTTTTTCAAAACACGATCCAGCCCCGGTGAAGAAACTTCGAGGCGATCGTAATCCACGTCATTCTCGACCGCGAGCAAATGCGAGACGTGTTCGCTCACCAACGCGCAATCGTCGATATTGACGCCACCTGGCTTGTCGATAAACAACCGCAGAAGCTTACCTCTGCCGGATATTTCCAGATCAACCAGTTCATAGCCGATCTGCGTTAACGACTGCTCCAGCAATGTATGTAAATCCAACATTGTTCCGGTTCCACAAACAAAAAATGGGCTGAAAGCCCATCTACAATAAGACCAATATTATATCAACCAATTCAACGAATTGGTACCGTAAAGCAAAAAGCCCTCATAAAGAGGGCTTTTTGACAGGATAAGGAGCCTGGCGGT
>CAMLME010000089.1 GCA_946481235.1 uncultured Methylobacillus sp.
TGTCGCGGCCGCCAATCAGCATGCCGGTACGCCATACGCCACGCGGACCGCGCGAAAAGATGGCATCCTGCACCAAGCCGGTCACTTCGTTCAATTGAACATCCGTATACGGCGCGATGGCATCGTAGCCGGCATCGTAGGCCATGTTCACATCGAATGGACTGGCATTCTTGGCTGGCGTAATGAAATGAAGAACGTATGGCTTTTCCATTGTTGTTACCCTTTAAATAATGAATAGAACTTAATTCACTGCACAGGCCTTGTCAACGAGGTCTCCCTCGTACGCCACCCGTACTTCACTACCTTGATTCCGCGCCTGGCACAGCATGAAACTCATGCCCTGCTTCTGGGCGCACCTTGCTTCGAGCGCAGCCGCCATTGCCTGCGCATCAAGTTCATTTTCCAGCACCGCGAATCCGGTAGGACCCCATGAGCTCTGTCCCACGCATCGAACGCCTTGCCCGCGCATCCACTCCAGCGCATCACCGACAGCCACACTGGTGTAGCGCTCCCCGCCTTGGGCCGAAGCGAAATAATCGCCTATCCGGCACTGGATTTCATAAATTGCTTCCCCGAAAGCATTCAGGTCCTGCTCAACCACAGCCGGCAAGGCTTGCATCAACACCCGACGGCATATTGCAGCGGAAATCTCCTGAGGGAATTCCGGCAAAGTCCGGAACGCCTCGACCTCTTCGCCCCCATGCACGCCGGTGCCAGAGCTGTCGAAAATCAGCAGTACGCGCCACGCATCAGGGAAGGCAAGGCGTGCGATTAGCGGCGGAACCTGAGTATTCGCTCCGCGCCCACCATCCAGCAACAGCCCCCCATTCTCGAAAGCACCGACGCCGATACCGGATCGCGCACCTCTTTCCGTCATGGCGGCTATCTCCCGAATGGAGAGTGGCAATTCATACAGCTTTGCCAATGCGACGCCAATCGCCAACGCTATTTGCGTACCCGACCCGAGACCGGCATGCTCAGGAATCGCATCTCGCAATTCAACGTTTACTCCTTGCGACAGTTGCGCACGCTCCAAGAAATGTCTCGCACAGGCCAACGCCCGCTCAGCGCCTGGCCCGCGCGCTTCGAGCCCCGTTGCCCGCGTCACTGTCAGATCGGTAACTGGCTGCCCTAATGCCAAACCTATACTACCGAACCGACGGCCAAGACCGCCGTGCAAATCCAGGAACCCCATATGCAGGCGTGCCATCGTCACAACGCTCACTCGCTGCGGAGTTTTACGACCAGACATGCTGAATAGATTTCGATCAGGGAATAAACGCGCCATTTTAGCCCAGCTATCGTAATTGTTGAAATTCAAACCAACAAAATTCTGACATCGAATG
Source organism: uncultured Methylobacillus sp. (assembly GCA_946481235.1). Next base: position 1,347 of record CAMLME010000089.1, read on the forward strand.
AGAATTCGGCCCAAAAGTCGCCGGCAGCCTTGTTCAAGCAAGGGTTTTCTTGCGCCATTGTTATATTGACGACCTGTTTTTTTCACTTGATAATGCTAGGCGAAGTTTTTGGTTGCCGCTTTTGGTTGCATGCATTCATCACCCCCTGCACAACCCCGCCGCGCCGTCTGGTGAAACCGGTGTTGCTGTAATCTCAAATTTCCGCAAAGCTAACGTAGATGCGCCTCCAGAAGCGCGTCAAGATTTGGAACGAGAGAATCCGAATGGATAATTTTGCTCAGGCGGGCACCATTGAAACGGTGACCTGTCCTTTCTGCGGCTTGCTTTGCGACGATCTGACCGTCCAACGCGATTCCGCAGGTAACCTCAAAGTCATGGACAAGGGCTGTGCCCGAAGCGTGACTTTTTTCGAACGCCCCATCGCCACACCCAGCCCTCGCATTCAGGGCAAACCGGTCGCGTTGCAAGAGGCCATAGCCAAGGCTGCCGAAATCCTGGGTAATTCCCGTCAGCCGCTGCTGGCAGGTCTCGGCACTGAAGTATTTGGCATGCGTGCGGTCATGAACCTGGCTGAAAGCAACAGCGCCACACTTGATCACATGAATTCCAACGGATTCATGCGCAACATCCATGTGCTGCAGAACTCCGGCTGGTTTACCACGACGCTGACCGAGGTGCGCAATCGCGTCGACTTGCTGCTCGTCATCGGTACCGACATCATCAGTCTCTTTCCCCGCTTCTTCGAACGCGAGGTCTGGAACAAGGAAACGATGTTCGAGCAGGACACCAGCCAGCGCGAGATTGTCTATCTCGGTGGGCGTAACATTGACACATCCGCTGGCATCTCGCCGGATGGACGCCAACCCGATGTGCTGCCGTGCGACCTGGATCGCCTGCCCGAAGTTGTCGCGGCATTGCGTGCGCTCATCCTGGGTAAAAAGCTGCATGCCACTGAAGTGGCCGGCATCGCAGTCGCCGAACTCGAAAAACTGTCGCAGCGCTTGCTTGCCGCAAAATATTCCGTGGTCGCCTGGGCCGCCGCTCCGCTCGATTTCCCCCATGCAGAACTCACCGTGCAAAACATCACCGAACTGGTAATCGCGCTGAACAAGACCACGCGTTCAGCCGGCCTGCCGCTGGGCGGCAGCGACGGCGACATCAGCGCCAATCAGGTTAGCGCCTGGATCAGCGGGTATCCAATGCGCAACTCTTATGCACGCAATTATCCCGATTACGATCCTTATCTATATGCTGCCGACCGTCAGTTGGAAAGCGGCGAAGCAGACTCCCTGTTCTGGGTGTCGTCGATCAATCCAGAACGTACCCCGCCGGCCACGAACGTGCCGACCGTAGTGTTCGGCCATGCCAGCATGGAACTCGACAGGGAACCAGAAGTATTCATTCCTGTAGGAACGCCCGGCGTCGACCATAAAGGCATCATGTTCCGCAGCGACAATGTCGTATCGCTACCGTTGCAGCAACTACGTAGCCATACCCTGCCCACGCTGAGCGAAGTGCTACGCGCCATCGAACAAACGCTGCAAACGTCAGTCCAGTAAGATTTCAAGGAAAACCACATGCTGATTAAACTGAGCGGCGGCACCATTTACGATCCGGCGCACGGCATCGATGGCAAGGTCAGGGACATTTTTGTCCGTGACGGCCGTATTGTTGAACAGCCACGTGATGGTGAACGCATCGACCAGGAATACAACCTGAGTGGCAAAGTCGTCATGGCCGGTGCCATCGACATGCACACCCACATCGGTGGCGGCAAAGTGAATATCGCCCGCACCATGCTGCCGGAAGATCACCGTCACGACCCAGCCGCGCATAGCGAATTATGCCGCTCCGGCTGTGGCCATGCTGTGCCGTCAACGCTGACTGCCGGCTATCGCTACGCTGAAATGGGCTATACCGCCGGTTTCGAGCCCGCCGTTCTGCCGATGAACGCACGCCAGGCCCACCTGGAAATGGGCGATACGCCGATGATCGACAAGGGCGGCTACGCGATGCTGGGCAGCGACGACCTGTTCCTGCGCATGCTCGCCGCCAAGCAAGACCAGAATGCGATTAACGATTACGTCGCGTGGACCATCGCCGCGAGCCAGGGCATCGGCATCAAGGTAGTTAACGCAGGCGGTATCAGCGCGTTCAAATTCAATCAGCGTTTCCTCGACCTGGACGAACAGAACTCCTATTACGGCATAACGCCGCGCGAAGTGCTGAAAACATTGGCTCGTGCCGTTCATGAGCTCGGCGTTCCGCATCCCTTGCACGTGCACGGCAACAACCTCGGTGTGCCGGGCAACGTGGAAACCACGCTGAACTCGATGGCAGGTGTCGAAGGCTATCCGATGCACCTCACGCACATCCAGTTCCACAGCTACGGCACGGAAGGCGACCGCAAGTTCTCATCGGGTGCCGCGCGTATCGCCGAAGCGATCAACAAGCAGAAGAACATCTCCGCTGACGTCGGCCAGATCCTGTTCGGCCAGACCGTGACTGCCTCCGGCGACCAGATGTCGCAATTCCGTAATGCCGGCGCTGGCAGTCCGCACAAATCGGTTTGCATGGATATCGAATGCGATGCCGGTTGCGGCGTCGTACCGTTCAAGTACAAGGACGAGAACTTCGTCAATGCATTGCAATGGGCTATCGGCCTGGAAATCTTCCTGCTAGTCGATGATCCGTGGCGCATTTTCCTGACCACCGACCACCCCAACGGCGCCCCTTTCACCAGCTATCCGCACCTGATCAAGCTGCTGATGGACAAGAGCTTCCGCAACGACGTATTCGGCCGCCTTAACCTGGATGCGCAGAAGATGAGCACGCTGGCTTCCATCGACCGCGAGTATTCGCTGTACGAAATTGCCATCATGACCCGCGCCGGTGCTGCAAAACTGGTAGGCCTGCACGACCGCGGCCACTTGGGCACAGGTGCGGCAGCGGACATCACGGTATACACCGATAACGCCGACCGCGAGAAGATGTTCGAGAAGCCGGACTACGTATTCAAGGATGGCCAGCTGGTCGTCAAGGATGGCAAGATCGTCAAGGTTGTATGGGGTGCAACACACACCGTGAAGCCGGAGTTCGATCGCAGTATCGAAAAAGAGATCAAGCAGTATTTTGATCAGTACCACACGATAAAAATGGACCACATGAAGGTAAGTAGCGACGAAATCGAAGGCGACGGTCGCGGCAAAGTGCTGGTGCAGGAATGCAAGGGTCGACGGGAGAAGACGGCATGATCATTAACGGCGTCGCTATCGACGATACCTTTGCCGAAGCCTTCGGCATGCGCGGCACGCGCGTCATCATCACCGCACAAAATCTGAAATGGGCTTACAACGCCGCGAACGCAATGACCGGCTTTGCCACCTCGGTGATCGCCTGCGGCGTGGAAGCCGGCATCGAGCGCGAACTAGAGCCTTCCGAAACCCCTGACGGACGTCCTGGCGTGGCTGTGCTGCTATTTGCCATGGGCAGTGCTGTATTGATGAAGCAACTCGAAACCCGCATGGGCCAATGCGTGCTCACCTGCCCGACCGCTGCCGCTTTTTCCGGCATCGAAGGCGGCGACCGCATCAACCTCGGCAAGAATCTGCGTTTCTTCGGCGACGGCTTCCAGATTTCCAAGCAGTTCGGCGGCAAACGCTACTGGCGCGTGCCGGTAATGGACGGTGAGTTCCTGACCGAAGAGAAAACCGGCATGGTGCGCGCAGTTGGCGGCGGCAATTTCCTGGTGCTGGCCGAATCGCAGCCGCAGGCATTGGCAGCATGCGAAGCGGCAATTGAAGCGATGAAGAAAATTCCGAATGTGATCATGCCCTTCCCCGGCGGCGTAGTACGCTCCGGCTCCAAGGTCGGTTCCAAATACAAGACGCTGATCGCATCGACCAATGATGCGTTCTGCCCGACCCTGAAAGGCATTACCAAAACCGACCTGTCACCGGAAATCGAATCGGTGATGGAAATCGTGATCGACGGCCTCACTGACGAAGACGTGCGCAAGGCCACGCGTGCCGGCATTGCCGCCGCGTGCGAACTCGGCGCCAAGAACGGCATCAAACGGATTTCCGCCGGTAACTACGGCGGCAAGCTCGGCCAATTCCAGTTCCACTTGCGGGAGATCATGGCATGAGCGCCCTGACCTTTACCCTGAAGACAGCACCCCAACAACGCATCGATTGTTCGCCATTGACATCGGACAACCTGGCGGAGAAATCCGCTGCCGAAATCGGTGCCATCGAATTACAGCATGGCAACCGGAAAGTGCGTGTCGATGCGCTTTTTGACATCACCGGCACTGACGCCAACGACATCGTCATCCGCAACGGCTGCGACAAACTGGACTACATCGGCCATAGCATGAAGGGCGGCCGCATTACCGTGCACGGCGGCGCGGGCTGTTACTTCGGCTTCCAGATGAAAAAGGGCGAAATCGTCCTGCATGGCAATGCGGATGCCTTTGCGGCCAGCGGCATTGCTGGCGGCAGCATTCACATCCACGGCAACGTCGGCGATTTCCTGGCGTCCGCGATTCCGGGTGACCGCAAGGGCATGAAGGGCGGACTGGTCATTGTTACCGGCAATGCCGGCGACCGCGTCGGGGACCAGATGCGCCGCGGCATTGTGCTGATCGAAGGCAACGTCGGTGCCTACTGCGCCTCGCGCATGCTGGCAGGAACGATAGGCGTGATGGGCAGTGTCGGCGAGTACATTGGCTACGGCATGCGTCGCGGCACCCTGTTGCTGTTCAGCACGCCGAAACTTCATGCCACCTTGCAGGATTGCGGCACACACACGCTGCCCTTCCTCAAGCTGATGTTCAAATCATTCAGCGGCTTGCCCAGCAAGTTCGCGACACTCAACATGAATCGCGTGCAACGATACGCAGGCGATCTGGCCAACGACGGCAAGGGAGAGATTCTGGTTTTCATTTAAATCAGAATCGGGGTCAAACTAATCGAGGTTTACTGCATGTCCGAGCAAAAAGCTGCACCAGTTCCGATCGAGTTCAAGAAAAAACAGGGCAAGCCCAAGGGCCGCTCCATCGATCCCGCCGCACGTAGCGAAGTCCAGGCCCTGGTCAAAGGCGAATCGCTCGCTCCTGACCTGCTGATCGAGCACCTGCACAAAATACAGGACAAGTTCGGCCATATTTCCAGCAAGCATATTGCTGCCCTGGCCGCCGAGATGAAGATGTCGCAGACCGAAGTGTATGAGGTTGCGACGTTTTACCATCACTTCGACGTCGTCAAGGAAGGCCAGACGCCTCCTCCGCCATTGACCGTACGCGTTTGCGAATCGGTCAGCTGCGACATGGCAGGTGCGCACGGACTCATCGATGCATTGAAAAAGGGCCTGGGTGATCACGTGCGCGTACAGCCTGTGCCCTGCGTCGGCCGTTGCGATACCGCGCCCGTTGTCGTTGTCGGGCAGAACCCGATCGACTTGGCCGATCCGGCCACCGTCATTCGTGCAGTCGAAAGCAAGGATATCGAAGCGACAGTAACCGATTACATTCCATTCGAACAATACAAGGCACAAGGCGGCTACCAGCTTTACCAGGAATGCATCGCAGGCAAACGTACAGCTGAAGAACTCATTTCCATCATGGAAAATTCCGGCTTGCGCGGGCTGGGCGGCGCCGGTTTCCCGGTCGGCCGCAAGTGGCGCATCGTGAGCGGACAGGCTGCGCCGCGTTTGATGGCGGTCAATATCGACGAAGGCGAGCCGGGCACATTCAAGGACCGCTATTACCTGGAACGCGACCCGCATCGTTTCCTGGAAGGTATGCTGATCGCCGCCTGGGCGGTGGGTATCCAGAAAATCTATGTTTACCTGCGCGACGAATACGCCGGCTGCCGCAAGATTCTGACCAGGGAACTCGCAGCGCTGCAAGCCAATCCGCCGGCCAACCTGCCGGAAATCCATCTGCGCCGTGGCGCCGGTGCCTACATCTGCGGCGAAGAATCGGCGATGATCGAGTCCATCGAAGGCAAGCGCGGCATGCCGCGTCTGCGTCCGCCATTTGTGGCGCAGGTTGGCTTGTTCGGTCGCCCGACCCTGGAACACAACATGGAATCGGTGTACTGGGTACGCGATATCGTCGAGAAGGGCCCTGAGTGGTTTACCGCGCACGGCCGCCACGAACGCAAAGGCTTGCGTTCGTTCTCGGTCAGCGGACGCGTGAAAAAACCGGGCGTGCACCTCGCGCCGGCCGGCATCACCATGAGCGAGCTGATAGACGAATACTGCGGCGGCATGCTGGACGGCCACGAGTTTTACGGCTATTTCCCCGGCGGCGCCTCGGGCGGCATCCTGCCAGCCAGCATGGGTAACATCCCGCTGGATTTCGATACGCTCAACCAGTACGGCTGCTTCATCGGCTCGGCTGCGATCATCGTGTTTTCCAATCAGGACAAGGCCAAGAACCTCGCCGTCAACGCAATGAAGTTCTTCGAGGACGAATCCTGCGGCCAGTGCACGCCATGCCGGGTAGGCACCGAAAAAGC
>CAMLME010000090.1 GCA_946481235.1 uncultured Methylobacillus sp.
GGAAATGGCCGCGGCTGCGGCGATTGCCGGGCATTTTGTGGATGTCAGAAATTATTAATAATATCTGGGAGTTACCATGAAAAAAATAGCAATTCTTAAATTCGTCATGCTGGTCATGATCGGGGTTGGCGTCGTTGGTTTGTCGGGCTGCAATACCATGCAAGGTTTGGGCAAGGACGTTTCCAAGCTGGGCGACAAGATCGAAAACAAGGCTGAAGAGAAAAAGAGTTATTAATGGACAGTTTTACCACCCTTGATGGTTTGGTCGCGCCGCTGGATCGCGCCAACGTCGATACCGACGCCATCATTCCCAAGCAGTTCCTGAAGTCGATCAAGCGTTCCGGCTTTGGTCCGAACGCTTTCGACGAGTGGCGCTATCTCGACCATGGCGAACCCGGCATGGACAACAGCAAGCGTCCGCTGAACCCGGATTTTGTGCTGAATCAGCCGCGTTACCAGGGTGCTAGTGTGCTGATTGCCCGCGAAAACTTCGGCTGCGGCTCCAGCCGCGAGCATGCGCCGTGGGCGCTGCTGGATTACGGCTTTCGCGCGATCATCGCACCGAGTTTTGCGGATATCTTCTTCAATAACTGTTTCAAGAACGGCATTCTTCCGATCAAGCTGGATGCGTCGATTGTCGACAAGTTATTCAATGAAGTGGCTGCAAGCGAAGGCTATCGACTGGCTGTGGATCTGGAAAAGCAGACTGTCACCACGCCTTCCGGCGAGTCATTTTCCTTCGACGTGGACGGCCACCGCAAATACTGCCTGCTCAACGGCTTCGACGATATTGGCCTGACCTTGCAGCAAGTGGACAAGATCAAGGCATTCGAAGGCCGGCACCGCGCTACGCAACCCTGGTTGTTTAACTAATTCATCTGGAAGAGTTTCATGAAAATCGCAGTTCTGCCGGGCGACGGTATCGGTCCCGAAATCGTGGCGCAAGCCGTCAAGGTCCTGAAGGCGTTGAATATCGGTCTGGAAATGGAAGAGGCGCCCATCGGTGGTGCCGGTTATGAGGCGGCGGGCGATCCGCTGCCGGATGCCACGCTTAAGCTGGCGAAGGAAGCCGACGCCGTGCTGCTTGGTGCCGTTGGCGACTGGAAGTACGACAAGCTGGAGCGCCATCTGCGTCCCGAGCGGGGCCTGCTTCGCATTCGCAAGGAGCTGAACCTCTTCGCCAACCTGCGTCCGGCGCTGCTTTACCCGGAACTGGCATCCGCGTCCACGCTGAAACCGGAAGTGGTGTCCGGCCTGGATATCATGATCGTGCGCGAACTGACCGGTGACATCTATTTCGGCCAGCCACGCGGCATTTCCACGCTGGAAAATGGCGAGCGCGAAGGCATCAACACCATGCGCTACAACGAGACCGAGATCAAGCGTATCGGTCGCGTAGCTTTCGACATCGCGATGAAGCGCAACAAGAAGGTGTGCTCCGTGGATAAAGCCAATGTGCTGGAAACCACCGAGTTGTGGCGCCAGGTGATGATCGAACTGTCCAAGGAATATCCGGAAGTCGAACTTTCACACATGTATGTCGACAATGCCGCGATGCAGCTGGTGCGCGCGCCCAAGCAGTTCGATGTGATGGTTACCGGCAACATTTTCGGCGATATCCTGTCGGATGAAGCCTCGATGCTGACTGGCTCCATCGGTATGCTGCCATCCGCCTCGCTGGATGCCAACAACAAGGGCATGTACGAGCCCAGCCACGGCTCCGCCCCGGACATCGCCGGCAAGGACGTCGCCAATCCCCTGGCGACCATTCTGTCTGCTGCCATGATGCTGCGCTACACTTTCAATGACGAAACGAATGCGGTTCGTATCGAAGAGGCCGTCAAGAAGGCGCTTGCGCAAGGTTACCGTACAGCGGATATTTATACCGATGGCTGTACCAAGGTTGGCTGCAATGCGATGGGCGATGCGGTAGTCGCGGCGCTGTAATTACAGGAAATAATCATGCAGAAAGTTGGTTTTATCGGTTGGCGCGGTATGGTTGGCTCCGTGCTCATGCAGCGCATGCGCGAGGAGCGCGATTTCACCCTGATCGAGCCGGTATTCTTCACGACCTCGAATCTGGGGGGTAAAGGCCCGGATGTCGGCCGTGACGTGCCTCCGCTCAAGGATGCCAGGAACATCGCCGAGCTCAAGGCAATGGACATCATCATTTCCTGCCAGGGCGGCGATTACACCACCGAGATATTCCCGAAACTGCGCTCCGAGGGCTGGAGCGGTCACTGGATCGATGCCGCCTCGACGCTGCGCATGGAAAAGGATGCAGTCATCATTCTCGATCCGGTCAATCGCAATGTCATCCAGGATGCGCTCGCCAAGGGCGGCCGCAATTGGATCGGCGGCAATTGCACCGTGTCTCTGATGCTGATGGCACTGGGTGGGCTGTTCCGCGAAAACCTCGTGGAATGGGCGACTTCGATGACTTACCAGGCCGCATCCGGGGCCGGTGCACAGAATATGCGCGAGCTTCTTCAGCAGATGGGTGAAGCGCATCGCGTAGCGGGTGATCTGCTGCGCGACCCGGCCTCGGCCATTCTCGACATTGACCGCGAAGTCGCTGGCACCTTGCGCGATGACCGCTTCCCGACCGCTCATTTTGGCGTGCCTTTGGCCGGTAGCCTGATCCCCTGGATCGACAAGGATCTCGGCAACGGGCAAAGCAAGGAAGAATGGAAGGGCGGCGCGGAAACCAACAAGATTCTCGGTCGCGAAGCCCGTCCGACGCCTATCGACGGTTTGTGCGTACGCATCGGTGCGATGCGTTGCCATTCCCAGGCATTGACCATCAAGCTGACGCGCGACGTGCCATTGGACGAAATCAATGGCATTATCGCTTCTGCCAACAGTTGGGTTAAGGTTGTGCCCAATGAACGTGAAGCCAGCATGCGTGAGCTGACCCCTACTGCAGTCACCGGAACTCTTGCTGTGCCGGTGGGTCGTTTGCGCAAGATGAACATGGGCAGCGAATATCTTTCCGCGTTCACCGTCGGCGATCAGTTGCTATGGGGTGCGGCCGAACCTTTACGCAGGATGATGCGTATTCTGGTGGAAGCTTGAGAGTGGGTTTCTGGACATTCGGAATCGTTGCGTAAGCGTATACTTCAAAACCTCTTCTCATGTGTGGGATGAGCTTGCATGTCTAACTGATTGATGTTAGCGTGATAAAGACAAAATTTGGATTAAGGGTGGGATAGTGCATAACTCCAAAATCAAGCGGATTACCCTGGCAGTATGCCTAGCGCTGATGCCGTTCTCGGCCGGTGCTGCCGGGCTGGGAAAAATGACTGTCATGTCGGGCTTGGGAGAGCCGCTGAATGCGGAGATCGAAATCGCGGCAAACAAGGAAGAGCTTTCTTCATTGTCCGCCCGTATTGCACCTTCCGAAACCTATGCCGAGCAGGGCGTTGAACGAGCTTCTTCACTCGGCGCCGTTCGCGTCGAGTTAAGCAGGAAGCCGGACGGTACGCCCATACTCAAGCTAAGCAGCCCTCAACCAATCAACGAGCCTTTCCTCGACATGCTGGTCCAGGTGGATTGGCCGACCGGAAGGCTGCTGCGTGAATACACTGCATTGCTCGATCCTCCTGGTTATGGCGATCGTGCGGCTTCGGGTTCCGAGGCTGTAGTGGAAGGTACTCAATTGCCCGCTGCGGCAGCCCCCTCAAAAAAAAACACTACTAAAAACGCATCCCGGCTAGCCAGCAAGGCTGCCCAAGCCCAGCCTACGGGCTCCGCAGATTCCTACGTGACCAAGCGCGGCGACACTCTGCGCAATGTTGCACGCCAGATGCAGGTCGATGATGTGACGCTGGAGCAGATGCTGGTGGGCCTGTATCGATCCAACCGAGACGCATTCATGGGTGACAACATGAATCAGCTCAAAGTCGGCCAGATCATGCGAGCACCCCGGGAAGATGAACTGCGCGCAATCAATCCACAGGACGCACTGCAGGAAGTCCGTGTCCATACTGCAAACTGGCATGCCTATCGTAACGATGTGGCTCAGGCTGTTGCACAATCCAAGGCGGCTCCTGCCGAAACACAGCCACAGACTTCCGGCGGAAAAATCACGGCACAGGCCGAAGACAGGGCAGCTCCGCCTGCAACGGGTCCGCGCGACGTCGTAAAACTCTCCAAGAGCGATGCAGGGGCTGAAAAGGCAGGTGCCGGTAGCGGGGAGCCTGCGATTTCCGACGACAAAATGCGGGCTCTGGAAGAAGAGTCGACTTCTCAAGAGAAGGCAATTGCAGAGGTCAATGAGCGCATCGCTTTTTTCGAAAAGCAGATTCAGGACATGCAGAAGCTTCTGTTGGTCCAGAATCAGATACTTTCTGACCTCCAAAAGGGCAAACCTGTAGAGCAAGCTACCGGCGCAGAAGCGGCCCCCGCACCTGCCCAGTCGCAGGATCAGCAACCGCCGGCTGAGCAGGCTGCTCCCGCCAAGCAGGCAACACCTGCGTCTAAGCCGCCGGTCGAGCCTCCTGCGGAACCTACATTGCTTGACCGGCTGATACAAGATCCCATGATGATGGGTGCGGCAGGCGGTGCATTGCTGTTGCTGGTTGGTGGATGGTTATTGTTGCGCAGGCAGCGAAGAAAGAATCTGGATAGTTTCGAAAAAGGCATCCTGACTTCCAGCGGGCTTAAATCGGATACGGTGTTCGGTACCACCGCAGGTGCGGCAGTCGACACTGGCGAAACCTCTTTCATGTCCGATTTTTCACATCGTAATGGTGCGGGCATGATCGATACCAACGATGTAGACCCGATTTCGGAAGCTGAAGTTTATATGGCTTACGGCCGTGACGCGCAGGCCGAGGAAATTCTCAAGGATGCGATTGTCAAGGAACCGAAGCGTTACGAACTGCACCTGAAGCTGCTCGAAATTTATGCAAATCGTAAGGATGCCATTGCATTTGAAACCCTGGCCGGCGAGCTGTATGCAACATTGGGCACGATGGATCCCGTTTGGAGCAAGGTCGCCGACATGGGGCGGGCGCTTGAGCCGGAGAATCCAATGTATGCCGCCGTGGCCGGTGGGGATACAGCTACAACGACGACACCAGCGTCATCCGGAAGCTCTGCCATTATTCAGGCTTCGGCGGGTGCTGCGGTCGCCGCGGCAGCGCTGGGTATGACAGCCGGTGAGGGCGACGAGCAGCAGGTGCAGGAGGAAGTGGAAGTTCAGGATAATAGCCTGGACTTCGATCTCGGCATGCTGGGTGCCGACGAGGCTGAAGTCTCGGCTGGAATTGAAAAGGAAAGCGACTCGTCCGAAGCTGAGCCTTTGCCGAATCTTGGTGCATTTGAAACGCCATCCGTCGAAATGGCGGAAGAAACTGCCGAGACTGCTGCAGATGACGCTGCGGACATGGATTTGCAATTCGAACTACCGGAGCCAGCGGCAGAAGAGAATGTGCAGCTCGATGCTACCGATCTGGGATTGCCGGAAGCAGAGCCGTCACTTGAGAGTGCGGAAGAGGAAATTTCGTTCGACTTGCCGTTGCCCGATATCGGAGTGAACGAAGAGGTGGCTCAAGCGTCGCCCGAGAGTGAAACTCCAGTGCCGGATCTTGCTTCTGAAAACGAGCTTTCCTTACCGGAACTTAGCCCTTCGCCGACGCCCGATGAAAACGTCGAGGAAATCAGCTTTGACTTGCCCGAACTGGCGTTGCCAGGTACTGAGTCTCCAAACGAGGAAGAAGTCTTTTCTCTGCCCGAGGTTGTTGCAGCACCTGAGATAGAGACTGTCGAGCCTATCGAATTAGAAATGCCGGCGATTTCCGAGGAGATGCCTGTGGAAACTATTGCGCTGGCAGAGCCTATCGAAGAGCCGGCCGCAGTTGATGCATCGGAGGTCGGTGAGACAACAGAGCCGGAGCCTGAAATGCCGGCCGAGCCGAGTGCGGCTGAAGAAGTGGTCGAGGAGATCGTTTTTGAAGAGGCTCCTGCTGAGCCGGAAAGTGCACTCGACTTCAATTTCGATCTTGATGTCGCGGCCGAGTCGCCGGTAGAAGAGCCTGCTACGCCGGCTGCCCCGCTTCCTGATCTGGATCTTTCCGGAATCAGCCTGAATATTGGTGAGCCAGCAGCGAGTCAAGTTGAGTCCGCTGACGAAGAGATCACACTGTCCGGTACGGAGTCGTCCGATGTCGATACCAAGCTTGATCTGGTAACGGCCTATATGGACATGGGCGATACCGAAGGCGCGCGGGAGTTGCTGGAGGAGGTGCTGCAGGAAGGTGGCCCGCAACAGCGTGAGCGTGCCAAGAAAATGCTGGACTCGCTGGCCTAAAGCTCACGAGATCATGCGACAGGGCCGGGCTTATGTCCGGCCTTTTCATTTGGATCAACTGTCATGCATCCCTCCCTTCGAATACTACTTTTACTGCTGCTGGCAATTGCGATCCAGTTCATGAAATTGCAATCGCTGGCTATCATTGGGGGGGCACTGCTGGCAATGGCTCTGTATTGGCACATCGGATTGCTGCGCAAAATCATGTATCGGTCGCGCTGGCTGATGCTGACCCTGCTGCTGGTCTATGCATACACAACGCCAGGGGAGTATATCCGCGCCTGGGATCCCGTTTTTGCACCTACATACGAAGGGCTGCATGAAGGTATGCTGCAAGCAGGGCGACTCACGATGATGCTGGCGGCCCTTGCGCTCCTGCTTGGCACAACACATCGCCCGGAATTGATGGCGGGGATATATTTTCTGATCAAGCCGTTAGGTGTGATCGGAGTTCCGGTCGACAGATTTACTGCCAGATTGTGGCTGACGATGCACTATGTCGAGGAAGAGCGGCCTAGTCAGAAAGTTACTTTCTGGAACCGATTAGATTCGGTCTCCGATCCTGCAGAGCATGCCATGATTGACACCGTGCGATTTTCGCTACCGAAATTTACATTCATCGATTGGGTGCTATTGCTGACAGCCAGTTCGGCGGTGATTTGGTGGCTGTTATGAGGATTGCCGTTGGCCTGGAGTACGACGGCAGCGGTTTCTGCGGGTGGCAGAGCCAGCCGAGCGGATGCGGCGTGCAAGATCATCTGCAGAAAGCAATCCGGGAAGTGGCCGGCCATTCGGTCACCGTGCACGCAGCCGGCCGTACCGATGCGGGCGTGCATGCGATGACGCAGGTGGCGCATTTCGATGTCACGGTAGAGCGCCCAATGACGGCCTGGGTGCGAGGCGTCAACGCTTTTCTGCCGGCCGGTGCGCGCATTCTGTGGGCGCAATTGGTGTCCGATGAGTTTCATGCACGATTTTCCGCGTATCAGCGCAGCTATCAATATCTCTTGATCAACCGTCCCGTAGCCCCGGCAATCATGGCTGCCAAGGCCGGATGGTTTCATTTGCCGCTTGATGCCGAGGCTATGCTTGAAGCTGCGAGTTATCTGCTCGGCGAGCATGATTTTAGTGCCTTCCGTGCAGCGGAGTGCCAGGCGAAATCGCCGATTAAAACCTTGCAGCGCGCCGAAGTGCACAGGGTCGGGGAAACTATTCTGTTCGAATTCAGCGCGAATGCCTTTTTGCACCACCAGGTCCGCAATATGGTCGGCGCGTTGGTCTATATCGGTAAAGGAAGCTATTCGCCGGAGTGGATGAAATCATTGTTGGCCGAGCGTAATCGCACGCTCGCACCGCCGACTTTTTCCCCTGGCGGGCTCTACCTGGTGGGGGTGGGCTACGACCAAGCATTCGGGCTACCCAATTGTCAGCGTCGTATCACCGACCTGCTTATGCCAACTGGCTGACAGCAGAACTGCTTTCGGATACGCTTACGCTTTTTCTGAGA
>CAMLME010000091.1 GCA_946481235.1 uncultured Methylobacillus sp.
CGGCTGGTGACGTTCAGCCTGGAAAGTCGCGCGCCGCTCGACAACCTGCTGACGCAAATCGGCGGGCAGTTTTACCTGCTGCGGCAATGGCTGCTACCCATCCCCAACATCGATCCGGATCTTCCGGTCGTCACCGGCCTCAATCCGGCTATCGTCATACAGGGCCTGCTACTGGCCGGATTTCTCGCCGGTGGAATATTCACCTTGCGCCGCCGCCTGTGGTTCGGCCTGGCTCTGCTCTGGTTTTTTCTGCATCTGCTGCCGACCAACTCCCTGCTTCCCAGGCTCGATGTCGCCAATGACCGCCAGCTTTATCTCGCCAGCCTGGGTCCGGCACTGGCGGTTGCCATCGGGTTAAGTCGCATCCACCTGCGTGCCTTGTCTCATACCTTGACGCTGGTTTTGCTACTGGCACTGGGTACGGCAACTGCATTGCGCAACCTGGACTACCGCAGCGAGCGAACGTTGTGGGAAGCAACGGTAAGACTATCACCGCAAAAAGCCCGCTCCTGGCTGAACCTCGGCTATGCCTGCCGTCTGGCCGGTGACATCCCGGCGGCGAAAATCGCCTATGAACGCGCTTTGCAGCTTGACCCGGGCTATCGGCAGGCGCGCATCAATTTGCGCCTGTTGCCGGAAATCGGCGAGAAATAACCCCCGCTTTCCAATTGACGTCAAAACGGCGGCCATCGTATATTCGAGCCATGAACACGCGATTCCTCATTTCGGCAGCAACTCCCGCCAAACGACTGTGGCTATGGGCATCCGCCCATTCCTGCGCCGCAATCCTGTTCTAACTTTCGTTTCAACCGGGCAACTGCGGGTCTGACCGCGTTGCTTCATTTGCCCAAGGCCTGCAGAACCAATAAAAAAGGTCTTCAACCATGCCTCACCATTTACATCTCGCCAGACGCGACGCCATTTTCGGCGTCATCTTTGCATTGCTTGCCGCAGTCGGCTTTTCCGGCAAGGCCATCCTGGTGAAACTGGCATATCAAAGTCCCGTCGATGCGGTGACGCTGCTGGCGCTGCGCATGCTGTTTTCAGTACCGGTGTTTATCGGGATTGCGGTGTGGGCAGCGTATCGTCATGCGGAGCCGTTGAACAGGCACGACAAGTTGCTGGTCGTCGCGCTGGGGCTGCTGGGCTACTACCTCTCCAGCCTGCTGGATTTTCTCGGGCTGCAATATATTTCCGCCGGACTGGAGCGTTTGATTCTCTTTCTTTACCCGACCATGACGGTGATTCTGCTGGCCGTGCTGCACAAGAAAGCCATCGGCAAGAAGATCATGGTGGCATTGGCGTTGAGTTACAGCGGCATCGCGCTGGCGTTCCTGCACGACGTGAGCATGCAGAACGAGGGCATCGTGCTCGGCGCGACGCTGGTGTTTCTGAGCACCCTGTCCTATTCGCTTTATCTGGTCGGGGCCGGGCATGCGATCCAGCGCATCGGCACGACGCGCTTCACTGCATATGCGATGATAGTCGCCAGTACCGCCTGTGTCGTGCAGTTCGGCCTGACGCATCCGCTCTCGTCGCTCGACCTGCCACAGCGGGTGTATGGACTGGCTTTGGCGATGGCGATCTTTTCGACGGTGTTGCCGGTATTTCTGCTGTCGTATGCGATCCGCCGCATCGGTTCGGGCAGCGCTTCGCTGATCGGGTCCATCGGGCCGGTGAGCACCATTTACATGGCATACGTGTTTCTCGGCGAGCACATCTCGTGGCTGCAGATTGCCGGTTCGGCGCTGGTGCTGTCGGGCGTGCTGATCGTCAGCCTGAACAGCCGCAAGGGGAGCTGAATGAAAATCTGGGTCGATGCCGATGCCTGTCCGGGCGTCATCAAGGAAATCCTGTTCCGCGCGGCGGAACGCACAAAAATAGAAACGACGCTGGTCGCCAACCAGTTGCTGCGCGTGCCGCCCTCGCCTTACATCCGGGCGCTGCAAGTGCCGGCCGGATTCGATGTGGCGGACAACCGCATTGCGCAGGAAGTGCAGCCGGGCGACCTGGTGATTACCGCCGACATTCCGCTGGCGGCGCAGGTGATTGAGCGCGAGGGTTTCGCGTTGAACCCGCGCGGGGAGTTTTACACCCGCGACAACATCCGCGAGCGGCTCACGATGCGGAATTTCATGGAAGAATTGCGCGGCAGCGGCGTGGATATTTCGGGGCCGTCCACCTTCAATCAGGGCGACCGACAGGCATTCGCAGCGCAACTCGACCGCTTCCTCGTCGGCAAGACCTGAACGAGCGTTATTCGGACGACCAGTCTTCGGTCAGAAGGCGCTCGAACGCATCCACCAAAACGGGCGCGCTGTACAGAAAGCCCTGATACAGTTTGCAGCCAATGCTGCCTAGAAAATCGCGCTGGTCTACGGTTTCGACCCCTTCGGCAATCACTTCGATGCCCAGGGTGTTCGCCATTGCGACAATCGTCTGCACGATGATGGCATCCGTGGGCTTGATGCCGATGTTGTGCACGAAAGAGCGGTCGATCTTGAGCTCGTCCAGTGGCAGTTGCGTGAGGTAGGAGAGCGACGAATAACCGGTGCCGAAGTCGTCCATCGAAAAGCGTACGCCCAGCGCCTTGATCTCCTTCATTTTCTCGATCGACCCGGCAACATCTTCCAGCACGATGCTTTCCGTGAGCTCCAGCTTGAGTTTGTCGGGGCTGGCGCCGGTGATATCGAGCGTGCGGCGCAGCTGATCGACAAAATTCTGCTGGCGAAACTGACGTGCGCTGACATTGACGGAAAGCTGCAGATGCTGGGCGTGCGCCTCGTTCTCCCACGCCTTGAGCTGCCTGCATGCGCTATCCAGCACCCATTGCCCCATGGTGAGAATAAGCCCGGTTTCCTCGGCCAGCGCGATGAACTCAGCAGGCGATACCAGACCGCGCTGGGGGTGCTGCCACCGCAGAAGTGCTTCGGCGCCCACGACATGGCCGCTCTGGTGCACTTGCATCTGGTAATACAGTACCAATTGCTGCCTGACCATGGCCTGGCGCAGATCGTTATCCATGCCGAGGCGCGCCTCCAGCACTGCCTGCATGTCGGGATCGAAAAATCGCAGGACATTGCGTCCGGAGCGCTTGGACTGATACATCGCGGCATCGGCACGCTTCAATAACTCATCTATTTTCAGGTCGCCTCCGTAAAACAGGCAGACGCCGATGCTGGATGAGGAATGGTATTCAAAGCCATCCAGCCGGTAAGGCTGGTTCAACTCGGCGAGAATTTTCTCGCCGATCAGTTCGGCCTGTGTCGCGGCCGTGCGCTCTTCCGTTCCCAGGTCTTCGATCATGACGACGAACTCGTCGCCGCCGAAACGAGACACGGTATCGGTTTCGCGCACGCAATGCAGCAGCCGTTGCGCAACCTGCACCAGCAGCTCGTCTCCAATATCGTGGCCGCGCGTATCGTTGAGCGTCTTGAAATCGTCGAGATCGATGAACAGGACAGCGCCATAAGCATTGCTGCGGGTACTGGCAGGCAAGGCCTGGGCCAGGCGGTCCATCATGAGACGGCGGTTGGGCAGCAGCGTCAGTGGATCGTAAAAGGCGAGGCGGCGGATTTTCTCTTCGGCATCGCGTGCGTCGGTGACATCGAAGAAGCCGGCGACGTAATGCGTAACTGTCCCTTGAGTCGAAGCGACAGCCGTAATAGTCAGCCATTCCAGATAGATTTCGCCGTTTTTACGCCGATTCCAGATTTCGCCCTGCCAGTATCCATCCCGGGCAATGCTCTCCCACAGGGCGCGATAGAAGTCTTCATCGTGCCTGCCGGATTTCAATAAGCCGGGCTTGCGGCCGATGACCTCCTCCGCCGAATAGCCGGTAATGCGCGTAAAGGATTGATTCACCCGCTGGATCACGTTGTCGGCATCGGTCACCATCATGCCCTCCTGCGCTTCGAACACGATAGCGGCAATGCGCAACGCATCTTCCGCCTGCCTGCGTTCGGTTACATCGCGCAACACGCCGACAAACTGGCTCAACCGGTGCTGCCCGTCAAACACCGGCGTGATCGAGAGCTCGTTCCAGAATGGCGTGCCATCCTTGCGATAGTTAAGGATTTCTCCGTTGAAAGCCTGCTCCTCATTCAACAGGCTCGTCATTTCGGTAATGGTGTCCGCGCTGCTGCCGGAGCCCTGCAACATGTTGCAGGAGTTGCCGACCAGCTCTTCCCGTGTATAACCGGTCAGCCTGCTGGCAGCATCGTTGGCGTAGGTGATAATTCTGTTCTTGTCCGCGATCAGCACCCCCTGGGAAGTCGCGCTCAACGCCAGATTGCGCTGACGAAGCCGGCTTTCACTCTCGCTCAGCCGCAGCTCGTTTTCCCGGCGCAGTTGCAGATTTCTCATCACAAAGAAAGCCATCAGCGCCGCCAGCAGGCACATTGCGACGCCAATCGCCCGCAGCACTATCAGGCTGGGGGTAATCTGGCCCCAACCGCCGGATGGGTGTGCTGCGATCTCCCAGGCTCCGCCGCCGGGCAAAGCGATCTGCTCTATGACGGGGTTGGCGGCAAATGTAGCAGGATCGCCATAGAAAACTTCCTGGCTGCGGCTCAGCAGGCTGGTACGCAAGGCGATCCTGACCGAGCCGCGGCGTGCAGCCAACCCAACATCATCCAGCAACTTCTGCAATCGGATAGGCAGCCCCACGGACCCAACAAACATCCTCTCGGTATCGAGCATTGGTACCCGAACGACAACCCCGACCTCTTCTTGCATCAGTTGGTATGGCCCAGCCACAACTGCCTGTCGCGTTTCCATCATGCGTTGGTATGCAGGCCATTGCGAAGGGAGGTTCGCATAATCAACGCCGATGATCCGTTCGTTGCCCTCTTGCGGATAAGCCTGCGTAATCACGGTGCCTTTAGCGATAGCGACATTGCGTATGGTGGGGTTGTAACGCATCAGGTCGGCAAGCAGTCCTGTAAGCCGGTCCGGCTTGATATCCGGACTGGCCACCAGCGAGGCCGCCAAGCCACGGGCGGAGGATACTACCGAGTTGAACACGCCCTCGAACCTGGCCCGGATTTCCGAAAGTTCCTGCGCCACCTGAACGCGCTGCTCCTGCTCGATGCGCGCACGCTCGCTGACGTCCAGAACATAGAGGATGGAAGCCGCGAGCACAGCAGCAATCAAACCTGCGAATGCTGGATGAATGCGTGAGGGATGAGCCATACGGCGCATGGTATCCCACGGAATCTTTTTGCGCACATCCGCGTGTTTATTATGGGAATTTTTAGAGCTTGTTCGACCCATTCGGCGTTAAAATCGGGCTTTAGCGACAAAGCATTGCCCCATGGAAAAAATACGCCTTTCAAAACTGATGTCCGAACAGGGCATCTGCTCACGCCGCGAGGCGGATAGTTATATCGAACAAGGATTGGTGTTTGTCGACGGAGTACGCATCAGCGAACTCGGCACGCGCATCTTTCCTACCCAGACTATCACCCTGGCCAAGGGCGCGCAGGCGCAACAGCAGTCGCGTGTAACGATTCTGCTGCACAAGCCGGTGGGATACGTTTCGGGACAGGCGGAAGACGGCTATCAGCCGGCGGTGACGCTGATCAACGCCGCTTCGCGTTTCAGTGAAGATAAAGTGCCGCTGCGTTTCACCACCAATCACCTGAAAGGCCTGGCCCCCGCCGGACGGCTGGACATCGACTCCACCGGGCTGCTGGTGCTGACGCAGGACGGCCGCATCGCAAAAATGCTGATCGGCGACAACTCGAAAGTCGAGAAGGAATACCTGGTACGCGTGCAGGGCAAACTGTCGGAGCATGGCCTGAAGCAGCTCAACCACGGCCTGTCGCTGGACGACAAGCCGCTGAAGCCCGCCAAAGTAAGCTGGCAGAACGAGGATCAGCTGCGCTTCGTGCTGCGCGAAGGTAAAAAACGCCAGATTCGGCGTATGTGCGAATTGGTTGGTCTAACGGTGGTCGGACTGAAGCGGGTGCGCATCGGGCAGGTCAAGCTGTCCGACCTGCCTCCGGGACAATGGCGCTACCTGCGCGAGGACGAACGGTTCTAAACTATTGCAAGTGCCCGCGATTCGTGGGAAAAAGAGCGTAAAGCTTCCGGTGGAACAATATGCAAAATCGCAAGGAAACCGTACGCAAGTTTTATGACGCCATCTGGAATAACGCCGATAAAACGGTGATTCCGGATCTGCTGACCGAGGACTTTTTGTTCAAGGGTTCTCTCGGCCTGATGCAGCGCGGCCACGCCGGCTTCTCCAACTTCATGGACCAGGTACGCAGCGCCATCGGCGAATACCGCTGCGAAATCGTCGATATGGTGGCGGAAGACAACAAGGTCTACGCCCGCATGTTGTATTCCGGCACGCATCGCGGCGAATTGTTCGGTTACGCCGCGACCCATGCCAAGATCAAATGGGACGGCGTCGCGATTTTCACGTTCTCCGACGACAAGATCGCGGAATTGTGGGTGTTGTGGGACGTCAATGACGTAATGAAGCAACTTGCACGTTACGTGATGGATTGACCACCCTGCCCGCTTTAACGTCCTGAAAAATGCCTGGGCGCCGGCTTCTTGAAACCGCGGGCCTTGGGTGCACCTTCCACCGGCCGATGCTTGCCGCCGGCCGCTTTCGCGACTGTCGGCTGCCAGCTCGGCACCAGATGTTTCTTGCCGTTGCCGATCAGATCCGCACGTCCCATCTCCTTCAACGCATCACGCAATAACGGCCAGTTATTGGGATCGTGATAACGCAGGAAAGCCTTGTGCAACCGGCGCTTGCCGCCGGCCTTGGGCACGGCGACATCCTCGCTGGATTTGGTGACCTTGCGCAGCGGATTCTTGCCGGAATGGTACATCGCGGTCGCCATCGCCATCGGCGTAGGGGTAAACGTCTGCACCTGATCCAGGCGGAAGTTGTTCTGCTTCAGCCAGATCGCCAAGTTGAGCATGTCCTCGTCGGTAGTGCCGGGGTGCGAGGCGATGAAGTACGGGATCAGGTACTGCTCCTTGCCCGCCTCCTTGCTGAAACGCTCGAACATTTCCTTGAACTTCTGGTATGCGCCCATGCCGGGCTTCATCATCTTGGAGAGGACGTTTTCTTCCGAGTGCTCGGGCGCGATCTTGAGGTAGCCGCCGACGTGGTGCTGCACCAGCTCTTTCACGTATTCCGGCGATTTCACCGCGAGGTCGTAGCGCAGGCCGGAGCCGATCAGGATCTTCTTGATCCCCGGAATTGCGCGCGCCTTGCGGTAGAGCTGCACCAATGAAGAATGGTCCGTGTTCAGGTTATCGCAGATATCCGGATAGACGCACGACAACTTGCGGCAGGACTGCTCGATCTTCTCGCTCTTGCACGCCAGCCGGTACATGTTGGCGGTCGGGCCGCCGAGGTCGGAAATCGTGCCGGTGAAGCCTTCCACCTTGTCGCGAATTTCCTCGATCTCGTGCAGGATGGATTCTTCCGAGCGGCTCTGGATGATGCGGCCTTCGTGTTCGGTAATCGAACAGAAGGTGCAGCCGCCGAAGCAGCCGCGCATGATGTTGACCGAGAAACGGATCATCTCCCACGCCGGGATTTTCGCGCCCTTGTATGCCGGGTGCGGGGCACGGGCATAGTGCAGGTCGTAGATGTAATCCATTTCCCTGGTGGTCAGCGGAATCGGCGGCGGATTCAACCACACTTCGCGGTCGCCGTGACGCTGCACCAGCGCACGCGCGT
>CAMLME010000092.1 GCA_946481235.1 uncultured Methylobacillus sp.
GGGTGGAACTTGAACGTGGCTTCATTGCGGTCATACACTGAAACGCCGAGGATATCGGCCGGTAGCAGATCGCTGGTGAATTGCACGCGGCGAAACTCCAAACCTAGCACTTGCGCTATCACATGCGACAGCGTGGTCTTGCCCATGCCGGGCAAATCCTCGATCAACAGGTGGCCGCGTGCCAGGATACAGGCCAGCGCCAGCCGGATTTGGTGATCCTTGCCGAGGATGATCTGGTTGGCGGCAGTCAGGATGCGTTGCGTGGTGTCGTTCATTCGTATTCTTGAGTGATCCAGAGATTGATGAGTTCGCGCGCTGCCAAGGCGACTTCGCTCGCCGTTAGGCCGAGCGGGCCGATGCCTTCAGCAACCAGGGCGTCTGCAGCGGCACCGTGCAGATAGGTGCCGAGCAAAGCAGCCTGATCCAGTTCCATGCCTTGTGCGGCCAGCCCGCCGATGATGCCGGCCAGCGTGTCGCCCATGCCGGCGGCGGCCAGGCCGGGGTTGCCGCTGGCGTTGATGAACCATTGCCCGTCCGGCATTGCGATGACGGTGCCGGCGCCCTTGAGCAGGACAATTGCCCGATATTTTTCGGAAATTTGAAGTGCGCTCGCGATGCGGTCGGCTTGCACATCGACCACGCTGCAAGTCAGCAGGACCGCAGCTTCCCCAGGGTGCGGCGTGAGCAAAGTCGTGTGTTCACGCGCCGCAAGCGCTTGGCGTAACTCCTCGTTTTCCGCGAGTAGGACAAGTGCATCGGCATCCAGCACCAGGGGGGCTGGATAGTGCAATGCGCGGTGCAACGCGGTATCGGCGTGGCCCGAGCGGCCGAGTCCTGGCCCCGCGACGAGGGCTGTCAGGTGGTTGAGATCAAGAAGGGATTTTCCGTCGCGTAGCATCAACTCCGGCTGAACAGGGTCGACGGCCGGCGCATTTTCAGCCAGCAGGCCCGCATACACGCGGCCGGCGCCTATCAGCAGCGCGGCCCGAGCCGCCAGCAAGGTCGCGCCGACCATGGCCGTGTCGCCGCCCAGCACGCCGATGCTGCCGTTGCTGCCTTTGTGGCTGTTGCGCAGGCGCGGTGGGGGCAGGGCGGGAATTTCGTTCAGCAGCCAGCCTTGCGGATGCGCAACCGCGCCGGTATCGACGCCGAGATCGCTGAAATGCACGGTGCCGGCGCAATCCACGCCGTCCAGCGTGAACAGCCCCGGTTTCAGCCCGAGGAAAGTAAGCGTGTGATCGGCTATGACAGCTTCGCCCAGCACGCGCCCGGTGTTGGCGCACAGTCCGCTGGGGATGTCGATGGCGAGTACCGGCGCTTCCATGGCGTTGATCTGGCGCACGAGGTCGGGATAGTTGCCATGCAGCGATTTGGCAAGGCCGATGCCGAAAAGGCCGTCGATAATCAGGTCGTAGGTTTTTTCAGGCAACGTGGAAAGCAGCTCGCCGCCTGCATCGAGCCAGGCGCGGCAGGCTGCTGCGGCATCGGACGGCAGCCGGTCTGGATCGCCGGCAAAAAACACATCGACATGCAACCACCAGGATTTGAGATAACGCGCCGCAACGAAAGCATCACCGCCGTTATTGCCGGGGCCGGCGACGATAAGGATAGAGTAGGCCTCATCCGGCAGCAGTTCCTTCGTCAGCGTCGCGACAGCCAGTCCGGCTTTTTCCATCAGCCCGGCGGTGCCGTGCGCCTGCTCGATGGCGCGTATCTCGCTGGTGCGAAAAAGCGGCGGAATCATCATTGGCTATTATCGCGTCCGTTGCCGAGGCTCTGGGAGTAGCGCACGATTCCGAAGGTGAGGGCCAGCATCAGCGCGCCGCCCACCCACATCATCAGGTCCTCCAGCGTCGGGGAAGCGTCCTGCACCGGCAGCACGATGATCTTGCGCACCATGACCACCAAGGCGACTTCGATAAAGGTTTCCACCTCCAGTTTGCTGCCGCGCAGGTAACGGATTTCGGCGGTGATGAGCGCCGAAATGATCCACAGCAGCATCAGGGTACCCAGGGCGTGCAGAAAGCCGTGCACCAGGTTGTGCGCGCTGGCCGCCTGCCGCACGTCCTGCCAGAACAGCCAGGTGAACATCAGCACCGAAATGGCCAGTGCCAGCCCGATAATGATATGCGCGATGCCGTTCAGCCAGACCATGGCCTTGACGGTAAATCGGTTGATGGCGTTGAGTTCCTGCGGGAAATGTTCTTGTGGCATGCCTGGCTTTCTGTTTTTAGAACGAATAAATGACTTTACCCTTAATGGCTGTTTCAGGTACATACCCCCAATACCGACTATCGTTTGAATGATCCCGGTTGTCGCCCATGACGAAATACATTTTCTCAGGCACCGTCATTGTGAATTCGTTGCCTTGGATATCGCGATCATTTTGTATGTTCCAGCTGGCTGCATCGAAGGTTTCAGTAAATACATCGTAATGCTTTGTTTGGGCGAATAGATCGGACTGACTGGATAGCAACACCGGTTTGCCATTGATCAGCAACTTCTTGGAGCGGTATTCGATGGTATCCCCGGGGAGTCCGATGATGCGCTTGAGGTAATCCATGGAGGGGTTCCGGGGAAATGAGAACACAATGGCGTCGCCTCGATTCAACCGGGCGCTCGGTGTTGTTCGATACACGTTTATGCCATAGGCCCCGTAATTGCCGTATCCCCATTTTGAAATGATGATCTGGGACTCGCGCTTGAACGAGGGCTCCATACTGGTGCTGGGTAATCTGTAGGGCTCATAGAAAAATGATCGGACAAGGAATACGGGGGCGCAGATGGCAAGATAGATTAGCAGTATTCCATACCAATGGCTGTACCACGGGCGCACGGCCGACTCTTGATAGTGTTTGGCGATCCAGAAGGTGTGTGTCGAAGAAATGATAACAATGGTCAGGTTGAGCATGCCCAGAAACGATGTCGTATCTTTACTTGCTTCAAGCAGAATGAAACCTGTCAGTACGGTAAAAACGCTCAGCAGAAAGTAAAAAATGGCCCATGTCGCTTTGCCCGCATAGAGCATCCCGGAGGGGGAAAGAAGCAACCCTAAAGCCAATGCAATCCAACGATTCGGTTTCCAGCTCATGGCTTGCCTTTCTTATTGGTTTTTAAGACCACTGCGTCATATTGTATGCGCTCAAGCACCCCAAGGCGGATTCCCTTGTCCCAGGGTATCCCACAAATGTTCCACCATGGCCTTGATGCGCGCCGCGCGCCGGGCCGCGGGTAGATAGACGGCGTAGACGTTGATTGGCGACATCGGGTAATCCTGCAGGATGGGTACCAGCTTGCCGCTGCGCAGTTCGTCGCAGATCAGGAAGGTCGGCAGCATGTCGATGCCGAGCCCGTGGACGGCGGCAAGGCGGCTCATGTCGCCGCTATTGGTGCCGATGCGGCCTTTGACCTGTATGTGGTATTCGCGGCCGTCGCGTTCGAACTTCCAGATGTTGACGTTGGGCGAGTAACTGTAGGTGAGGCAATTGTGTTGATGCAGGTCTTCCGGGTGTTGCGGTGTGCCGTGCTGTTCGAGGTAAGCGGGTGAGGCGCAGCAGACCAACTGCACGGGTGCCAGCTTGCGCGCGATCAGGCTGGTCTTGAGGTCGCCGGTGATGCGCACTGCCATGTCGATGCCATCTTCCACCAGATCCACGATGCGATCCGAAAAACTCAGTTCCAGATGCAGGTCGGGATAGCGTTTGCAAAACTCTGGAATGGTCGGAGCGATGTACTGGAGGCCGAAGCTCGTAGGCAGGCTGATGCGCAGCATGCCGCGCGGCTGGCTTTCGGAGGTGGCGGCCTGGGCTTCGGCTTCCTCGACATCGGCGAGGATGGAGCGGCAGCGGTCGTAATAATTGGTGCCGATCTCGGTCAGGTTGAGCCGCCGCGTCGAGCGCTGCAGCAATTGCGCGCCGAGGTGCTTTTCCAATTCAGCGACATGGCGCGATGCCGCCGTCGCGGAAAGATGCAATTGCTCGGCGGCGCGTGCGAACGAGCCGGTTTCAACCACGGTCGTGAAGACGCGCATTGCTTGTAGCCTGTCCACAGCTCACTCCTTCACCCTATCAATTGTCCCGAAAAATGGGATTAATAATTTATGAATGTCATATTTATCCCGGTTTAAGAAATTGTCAAACTGCAGGACATGAAGAAGGACAGTAATTATCTCAATCGGCTGCCTGCGTTGTTTGTGCCCCACGGCGCGCCGACTTTTGCGCTGGATCCCGGTGAAGCCGGTGCCGCGCTGGCCGATTTTGCGCGGGAGATCGTGCGGCCCAAGGCGGTGCTGGTGATTTCAGCGCATTGGGACACCGATCTGCCTACGTTCAGCGCCGCCTGCCGCCCGCAGACCATCCATGATTTTTACGGTTTTCCGCAACAGTTGTATGCGATCCGCTACCCGGTGTGCGGTGCGGTGGCTTGGGCGATGGAGGCGCGTACCCTGCTTGAAGAAGCCGGGTTCGCAGTCGCACTCGATCCGCAGCGCGGGCTGGATCACGGTGCCTGGGTCCCTTTGCGGATGATGTACCCGGACGCCTCGGTGCCGGTGGTGGCGATGTCCGTGCAGAGCCGTCTCGGCCCCAGGCATCATTATCGTCTGGGGCGGGCATTGGCGCCGTTGCGCGATGCCGGCGTGCTGATCGTTGCTTCCGGCAACCTGACGCACAACCTGGGGCATATCGGTGCGGGGCGGTCTGGAAACGGAATTTCGCTGGATTACGTGCCCGCGTTCCAGCAGTGGTGGCGACAGCGAGTTGAAGCAGACGATATCGAAAGTTTGCTGGATTACCGCGTGCAAGCACCCGGCGCGGTCGAAGCGCACCCTACGGAAGAGCACTTGCTGCCATTTTTTGTGGCACTGGGGGCGGGCGGAGATCGCTTTGCGCCACAAGCCGTGTACAGCGGTGTCGAATACGGCATGTTGGTCATGGACAGTTATGCGTTCTGGCCGGAAGGACATGTGCTTGCCGCTGCTGGGGAATCGAGTCACGTTTCGCAACGAAAGGAACTGCAATGATCCAGATACGCAAAGCGGATGAACGCGGCCACGCCGAGCATGGATGGCTGGAATCCTGGCACAGCTTTTCCTTTGCCGAATATCACGATCCGGCGCACATGGGTTTTTCGGTGCTGCGTGTGATCAATGAGGATATTGTTGCGCCGGGCACGGGTTTCGGCATGCACTCGCATCGCGACATGGAAATCGTTACCTATGTGTTGAGCGGAGCATTGCAGCATAAGGACAGCCTCGGCACGGGTGCCGTCATTAGCGCCGGCGAGGTGCAGCGCATGAGTGCGGGCACCGGCATACGGCACAGCGAATTCAATGCTTCGGAAACAGAGCCGGTGCATCTGCTGCAGATCTGGATTTTGCCCGAGCGCGCCGACATTACGCCGGGCTACGAGCAGAGGCTGATTCCAGATGAGGAAAAACGAGGTCGCTGGAAAGCGATTGCCACTCGCGATGGGCGCGATGGTTCATTAACGATTCATCAGGATGCCGCACTCTATGCCGCGATCCTGGAAGACGGCGAACGTATCCAGTTCCGTCCCGAGCCGGGGCGCGTGCAATACCTGCAAGTCGCGCGTGGCGAGCTGTCGATGAATGGCGAGGTTCTTTCTGCCGGCGATGCCGTCGCCGTTACGGATGAAAAGGAATTAGTGCTTGCTGCATGGGGTGGCGGAGAGGTTCTGCTGTTCGATTTACCAGCCAGTTATTGACTAATAAACGGATTTTACTTTTGACCAAGGAGCCATAAAAATGAACAAAAAGCTGTTGAAACAACTGATCGTCGCCGCCGGATTCGCCGCACTTGGCACATCTGCATGGGCCGACACCGAGGTGTACGGCATCGACAATTCGCACAGCTTTGCCAACTGGACCATACGCCACGTCGTTTCCAAGGCGTCTGGCACTTTCACCGACATCAAGGGGAAGGTCGTCGTTGATCGTGCCGATCTGTCCAAATCCAGCGTCGATGCAAAAATCAACGTGCTGAGCGTGAGCAGCAGCCACGCCAAGCGCGACGATCACATCAAGAAGGAAGATTATCTGGACGCCGGCAAATTCTCCGAAATGCGCTTCGTCAGCACCAAGGTTGAAGCGCTCGGCCCGAACGAAGGCGTGCTTACCGGCCAGTTCACGCTGCACGGCGTGACCAAGGAGATTTCCTTCCCGTTCCGCGTGCTGGGTTACGGTCAGGACCCGTGGGGCGGCAACCGCATGGGCATCGAGGCGCATACCACGATCAAGGCTTCCGATTACGGTTTCGCCTGGCCGCTCAAGCCCAACGCACCTGTCGGCGACAACATTGAAATCACATTGCTGATCGAGGGCGTGAAGCAATAAGGCAGCATCACTGATCGGGTTTTTTAGCGATTATCCAGCCTACTTAACTCAAGGAACACAACATGACCGACCTATTTACCCCCATCAAGCTCGGCCGCAACGAATTGCGCAACCGTATCGTCATGGCCCCGCTGACCCGCAACCGTGCCGGCGAGGGTAACGTGCCGCAGCCGCTTAACGCCAAGTACTATGAACAGCGCGCCTCGGCCGGACTGATTATTACCGAGGCCACGCCGATTTCCGAAATGGGCCACGGCTATCCGGCCACGCCCGGCATCCATAGCAGTGCCCAGGTTGCCGGCTGGAAAAAAGTGGTCGATGCCGTGCACGACAAGGGTGGCAAGATATTCCTGCAGCTTTGGCAGGTCGGGCGCATTTCGCATCCTTCGTTGTTGCCGGACAACGCATTGCCGGTTGCGCCATCCGCGATTAAGCCGGAAGGGCAGGCGTTTACCTATACCGGCTTGCAGGATTTCGTCACGCCGCGTGCCTTGGCGACAGAAGAAATCCCGGGGATCGTCGACGATTTCCGCACAGCGGCCGAGAATGCACTGGCTGCCGGTTTCGACGGTGTTGAAGTGCACGGTGCCAACGGCTACCTGCTCGACCAGTTCCTGCGCGACAGCACTAACAGGCGTACCGACCAGTACGGCGGCTCCATCGCCAATCGCACTCGCCTGCTGCTGGAAGTGGTATCGGCCGTGAGCAAGGTGTGGGGTGCGGATCGCGTGGGCGTGCGTATTTCGCCGATCAATCCGTTCAACGACATCCGGGACTCGAATCCGCAGGCGCTGTTCAATCAGGTGGCGGATTCGTTGAGCCCGTTCGGCCTGGCGTATCTGCACGTCGTCGAAGTCGGCATGTCCGACGAAGCGCCGCAGGCGTTCGATTTCGACGAGTTGCGTCGTGCGTATCGCGGCAATTACATAGCCAATGGCGGTTATGACAAGACGCGCGGCAATGCGGCCATTGCTTCGCGGCACGCGGATTGCGTGGCGTACGGCGTGCCGTTCATTGCCAATCCCGACCTGGTAGAACGCTTCCGCATCGATGCGCCACTGAATCCGGCCGACCAGAGCACGTTCTATGGCGGCACGGAAAAGGGTTATACCGACTATCCGGCTATGGCCTGAAGTGCGATGATCATGCTGCGGAAACTTTCCCAAGCGCCTGAATCACCTCAAAAAAGGAGGTCCTTTGGATAGCGTCGATCTTTCTGTTTTGAATGCCTTGCACGCGTGGCAGGCGGCGGGTGAAAAAGTCTGGCTGGTGACGGTGGTGGAAACCTTCGGCTCCAGCCCGCGTCCGCCCGGTGCGATGCTGGCTGTGCGCGGCGACGGCCTTTCCG
>CAMLME010000093.1 GCA_946481235.1 uncultured Methylobacillus sp.
CCGGCTCGGTCTCCAGATCGTCGACGAAGGCCTTGTCGATCTTGAGGCGGTCGATTGGAAAATGCTTGAGATAGGCCATGCTGGAATAGCCGGTGCCGAAATCGTCGATGGCGAGGCTTACCCCCAGAGCCTTCAGTGCGTGCAAGGTCTCGATGAATTTCTCGGTATCATGCACCAGCATGCTCTCGGTAATTTCCAGCTCCAGGCAACCCGCGTCCAGCCCGGCACGCTGCAACGCATTTTCCACCATCCTGACAAGGCCCGGCTGCCTGAACTGGCGCGGCGAAACATTCACGGCGATCGGCACCGGGTAACCCAGCATCTCCCTTAATTCGCGCGCCTTCCGGCAGGCTTCGTTCAGCACCCAACTACCGATTTCCTCGATCATCCCGGTTTCCTCGGCCACAGGGATGAAGCTACCGGGAGAGATCATTTCCTCGCCTGGCGGTTGCCAGCGGACCAAGGCCTCGACCCCGCAAATCCGGCCGCTTACAAAGTCCACCTTGGGCTGGTAATACAGCTGGAACTCCCCGTTTTCGATCGCCCGACGCAAGCGGTATTCGATATCCAGCCGCTCCATCAACATGGTATTCAGTTCGCGCGTGTAGAACTGGAAGTTGTTGCGCCCGGCCTGCTTGGCCTTGTACATCGCCGAATCCGAGTTCTTGAGCAGTGTGTTGTAATCACTGCCATCGTCCGGGTAGATACTGACGCCGATGCTGCACGACACCGCATAATCCCAGCCATTGATGGCGAAAGGCTGGGCAATTGTCGCAAGTACCCGCTGCATGCTTTGCGAAACGTCCTCGACCTTGTGCAGCCCATTGATCAGCAACACGAACTCGTCACCGCCCAGCCGCACGACCGTATCCGAGTCGCGCACACAAGCCGCCAGTCGCGCAGCCATGGTCACCAGCATCTCGTCCCCAATGTGATGTCCCATGCTGTCGTTGATCATCTTGAATTGATCCAGATCGACGAATGCGACAGCCACTTTCGAGTGATAGCGGTCGGCAAAGCTAATGCACTGTTGCAGGCGGTCGGCCAGCAAAGTACGGTTCGGCAGTCCCGTCAGGCTGTCGTGCGTTGCCTGATATTCGATCTGCTGCTCGTAATTCTTGCGCTCGGTGATGTCTTCCACCGTGCCTTCGTAGAACATCAGATTGCCGTCGGCGTCGCGCACTTCGCGCGCGTTTTCGGTAATCCAGATAATGTCGCCATTCTTGCGGTAAACCTGCGCCTCAAAATGTTGCACCCGGCCCTGCGCCTGCATCAGGTTGACGAACTCGTTCCGTTTGCCAGGGTCGACATAGAGCTGCTTCTGGATATCGGAGATGCCGTGGATGAGATCGTCGATCGAGTCATAGCCGTAGATGCGGGCCAGCGCCGGATTGAAATTCAGGTACGTGCCCGAGGGCGTCGTCTGGTAGATGCCTTCGATGGCATTTTCGAAAATGGAGCGGTAACGTTCTTCGGCTTCAAGCGCCACCTCTTCGCTGCGCTTACGCAAAGTAATGTCCTGGATGAAGCCTTCCAGCGCCTCGACCTCCCCCGACTCGTTGAACAACGGCAGGCCACGTTCCAGCACCCAGCGGATTCCACCGTCCGCATGCACGATCCGGTACTCCGCTTCGAACGCTTTCCCTGCAGCGGCAACCTCGGCAAAGCGGCTGCGCACCCATGTGCGGTCGGCCGGATGGGTAATCTGTTCATAGGAAATGCGCTTGTTGTACAACATGTCCGAGGGCGCATAGCCCGTCAGCCCGTGGCCTCCCTGGCTGATGAACACCATGGTCCAGTTTTCATCATAAAGACAGCAATAAACCATACCCTCCAGGTTGTCCAACAGGGAGTCGAGCATACGCTCGCGGTCTTCCAGCAAAACGCGCAGGTTGGCGCTTAGCTTGATATGCGGCGCAAACGGGAGCACTTGCCCCTCCATTTCGATCCTGGGAAAGTTAATGTCTGGACAATTCATGGAGCAATAAAAGCAGGTTTCATGCCGGCCATTTTTACGACGGAAGGGCCGAATATGTTAGCGCACACCAACATCAGGCGCCGCTGAAGTGCGGATGCACCATGCTAGTGCGCAAGTTGGCGCACCCGTTCGAAAAAGCAGATGGCGGATGCAGCGGCAGCGTTCAGCGATTCGACGCTGCCCGGCATGGGAATAATGACTCGTTCGGTTGCCGCCTGCTGCAGCTCGGGCGACAGGCCGGCGCCTTCGTTGCCGATGACAAACATGACCGCGCCGGTCAGATCCAGGTGATACAGCGTTTTATCTGCACCCAGACTGGTGGCGATGGACATACCGCGAAAAGAGACCAGTTTCTCAACCAGGTTCGCGCGTTCCTCGATCACCATCGCAAAATGCGCGCCCATTCCTGCACGCAACACCTTGGGCGACCAGGCATCCACGCACCCCGGGGACAAACAAGCGAGCTCCGCACCAGCAGCGGCGGCCGAACGCAGGATGGAACCCATATTGCCGGGATCCTGTATGTCCTCCAGCAGTACACCGAACTGCGGATTTTCCGGCAGTCGGGGATGCGGCATCGCCACCATCGCGAGTATGCCGACCGGCGTTTCCACCGGCGAGATTTCGGCAAAAAGAATGTCCGCCAATACAACCACTGGATGCGCCGTGCTGTTTTCCATGAGGCGCACACATTCTTCGCGCGTCACCCCGCTTTCCGAAACCACCAGCAACTCTGGCGTACCACCCGCCGCCAGATAGGCTTCGACCAGATGCACGCCATCCAGCAGCGTCCGGCCCGCCTTGCGGCGTTCCTTGGCGGACTCGGCCAGCTTCTTCAGTTGCTTGTAGGTGGGGTTGTCCCGGGATATGATGTTTTTCATAGGCTGCCTGTCGTATCCGGCCATTATAAATTCAAGACCCTCTCAAAGATTGCCCTCATGCAGATTGAACGTATTCTCCACTCGCAGGGCTTCGGTGCACGCAAGCTCTGCCGCATCCTGGTTCGCCATCACGAAGTGACCGTCAACGGCGAGCCGTGCGACGACCCATTCGCGGATTTCAGCACGGATAACCTGCACTTCACCGTCAAGGGCGAAGCCTGGGAGTACCGCGAAAAAGCCCACCTGATGCTGAACAAGCCGGCTGGCTACGAATGCTCGCTGAAACCGCTGCATCATCCCGGGGTGCATGCATTATTGCCGATGCCGCTGCGCGAGCGCGGCGTGCAGAACATCGGCCGGCTGGACGAGGATACCACCGGCTTGCTGCTGTTTTCCGACGACGGCCAATTTATCCACCGCATGGGCTCGCCCAAATGGAAAGTGCCCAAGGTCTACCAGGTGACGCTGAAGCATCCGGCGGATGAAAAACAGATCGGTGCATTGCTGCAGGGCGTGCTGCTCAACGACGAAACCGTACCGATCGCCGCGCTGGCTTGCGTAGCCGTGACGGAACACGTTTTGCACCTCACGCTGGGCGAAGGCAAATATCACCAGGTAAAGCGCATGGTCGCGGCGGCGGGCAACCGCGTTGAGGCGCTGAAGCGGATCGCCATCGGCCGCCTGGCCCTGCCAGACGACCTGCCGGAAGGACACTGGCGCTGGCTGAGCGCCGCCGACCTGGAAAAACTTACCCCACTCAAGGAGTCACAGCCATGATGCTCGCTCTCGTTCCGTTCTACGCCTCGCTGCTGGCGCTAGGTTTTATTGTGCTCAGCATGCGCGTCATGATAGTTCGCCGCCAGGAGAAAGTGGCCTTGGGCGATGGCGATAACCCGCGCCTGCGCCGTGCCATCTGCGCCCACAGCAATTTCGCCCACTACGTGCCGCTGGCACTGCTGTTGCTGGCATTCGTCGAAATGGCCGAAGCGCCGAACCTGCTGATTCATATCCTGTGCCTGGCACTGCTGATCGGCCGCTGCTTGCATGCTTATGGCATCAGCACTGCGGAAGGAAACAAGGGCTTGCGCACCTGGGGCATGGTGCTGACATTGGCGTCTATTTTGCTCGCAGCGCTCTATCTGCTCCTAACGACGTTGATACGGCTTTCCATCGCCAGTTAAGAATTAGCTGGCTATTCGGGTCAGCCTGCGTATAATCCGCGGCTACCGTGCGTGCTACCAATCAGCGCACCGGTCATTTTCCCACCTGATCGTTTCGATCATTAAATTCGTCTGCCTCGATTGGTGCCCTCAGCTTGAGCGGCAGGCCGTCGCAGGAGTTTTACCTTGTCTCAAGAAATCAAATTTGCCGACCTCGGGTTGGCTGAGCCCTTGCTGCGCGCCATTGCTGACGCCGGCTACACCATCCCCACCCCGGTCCAGGCGCAAGCCATACCGCAAGTGCTGAAGGGCGGCGACCTGCTGGCCGGAGCGCAGACTGGCACCGGCAAGACCGCCGGCTTCACGCTGCCTATCCTGCAGCTGTTGAGCGAAAAGCCCGTGGCTGCCAAGCCCGGCCGTCCGCGCTGCCTGATCCTCGTCCCGACGCGCGAACTCGCGGCTCAGGTCGAGGAATCGGTGCAAACCTACGGCAAATACGTGCCGCATTCTTCCATGGTGATGTTCGGTGGCGTAGGCATCAACCCGCAAATCACCCGCCTGCGCAAACCGCTGGATATCCTGGTCGCGACCCCCGGCCGCCTGCTCGACCACGTCGGCCAGAGAACGCTGGATTTATCCGCCATTGAAATCCTGGTGCTGGACGAAGCCGACCGCATGCTGGACATGGGCTTCATCCGCGACATCAAGAAGATTCTCGCAATGCTGCCCAAGCAGCGTCAGAACCTGCTGTTCTCCGCGACCTTCTCCGACGAGATCAAGGCACTGGCCGATGGCCTGCTACACAATCCCGGCTTCGTCGAAGTCGCTCGCCGCAACACGGCTTCGGAACTGGTGACGCAAACCGTGCACCTGGTGCCGCAGAGCCACAAGCGCGACCTGATGAGCCACCTGATCAAGCATCACGACTGGAAGCAGGTGCTGGTCTTTACCCGCACCAAGCACGGCGCCAACCGCCTGGCCGAAAAACTGGTCAAGGACGGCATCCCTGCCGCCGCGATCCACGGCAACAAGAGCCAGTCGGCGCGCACCAAGGCGCTGGCACAGTTCAAGGACGGCAGCATTCCGGTGCTGGTCGCGACCGACATCGCCGCGCGCGGACTGGATATCGACCAGCTGCCTCAGGTGGTGAATTTCGAATTGCCCAACGTGCCGGAAGACTACGTGCATCGCATCGGCCGTACCGGTCGTGCCGGCAGCAGCGGCGCCGCCGTTTCGCTGGTAGATCATGAAGAAATCAAGCTGCTGAAGGACATCGAGAAGCTGATCAAGCGCGAGATTCCGAAGATTGCCGTGGAAGGGTTCGAGCCGCCCGCCCGCGCCGAACCAGAAGCACCGCGTCCGCCGCGCCAGCAACAGCAGCGCCGTCCGCAATCCGCTCAAGGTCAGCGCCGACCGCAAGGTGAAGGCCAGGCCCGTACCGGTAGCGGTCAGCCCTCGGACAGGAACCGTGGCCCCAATGCCGGCCAGGGCCGCGCACAATCGGCCCGCAACGGCCAGCCGCAAAATGCTCAGCCGCGTCAGGCACAGAAAGCCAAGCCGCAACAGTCGCAGCACTTGTCGGAAGCGGCACGCCATCAGGCCATGCCTCAACCGGCGCTGTTTGCGCCCAAGCCGGTGTACCGCGGACGCTAACGCTAACAAATAAAAATGGCCCGCCCGGGCCATTTTTTTCGCCATCATCCTTGGCTATCTACCAGTAGGTTTCTGTCGTGATCTGTCCGGGATCGCGGCGCCTATGTTTTTTCAGACCGCGCCCGATCAGGCATTGCGTCACGTCTTCCACCATTGCAGGATTGCCGCACAGCGCAAACTGGCTGTCGTGCGGGGTGATCGAAATCCCGGCCCGCATTTCCAGTGAACCGTCCGTAATGGCCTGCGGAATCCGCCCGGGAAGAGCGAACGGCAAGGTTTCGCGACTGAGAAAAGGAATAAAGGAAAAACGGTCGGGGTGGGCCGCTGCCACGCCGGCAATTCGTTCCTGATAGCTAAGTTCGCTGAGCGTACGCACCGCATAAACCAGCACCACGCGTTCGAAACGCTCCCACACCTTAACGTCATCAAGGATGGCGAGAAACGGTCCCACCCCGGTTCCCGTCGCCACCAGCCATAAATGCCGGGCCAAGGGGATTTCATCCAGCACCATGAATCCGTTCGCGCGCGGCGAGACCAGAATTTCGTCACCCGCTTCCAGCTCGTTAAGACG
Source organism: uncultured Methylobacillus sp. (assembly GCA_946481235.1). The sequence continues at coordinate 6,244 of CAMLME010000093.1, forward strand.
CGGCGTCAGCAACCCATCGGGAACATGGATGTAATAGATTTCCAGAGGCGTGTGCAAAGGTGCGTTGACCAGCGAATACGGCCGGCCGACGATCTCGCCTTCGATCTCCAAGCCGATCTTGACGAACTGGCCCGCCTGGTGCGGCTCGATTGCCGCGTCTATGTACAGCGTGTGCAGTTTTTCGTTCCACCGTTTGTGCTCGACTATTTTTCCATGAGTCCAGGCCGCCATATCCCGTCCTTTCAGCTGCAAAAAACCGTCACCGGATTCGTGTCGGTCAAATTCCTAAACTTGCGTCAGTCTTGATATTACGCCGGTTTGAAGCCGAACTTGAAATGCCGGGCATGGGTCATAGAAATGTTCCAATTGTCATTACAAGGAGAACGTCATGCCCAGAGGAGCCAGCGCCAAGCGCGAACACGAATATCAGAAACTCGAGAGCAAATTCGAAAAGGAACACCGCTATCCCGGTCGCGAGAAGGAAGTCGCCGCGCGCATCGTCAACAAGCAGCGCAAGATGTTTGGTGAAACCAAGGATGAACTGCAGAAGGATGCCCGCGGCCAATCGCCCGATCGCAATCTTCCGCTGCCGGACTACCAGAAGCTGACCATCCGTCAGGTGGAAAGAAAGATGGAATCGCTTTCTTCAGCCGAACTGCGAAAAATCCGCGCATATGAAGTCGCGCACAAGCACCGCAAGGGCTTGCTGACGAAAATCGACCGCAAGCTCGCAGTGCATTAAGTAAGCGCCGGCACTCGCCTGCGCTCATCCGAGATCATAAAAAACGGCCTGGATATCCAGGCCGTTTAACCGCAAGCCTCCAAGCCTGCGATCGTTACGAAAAATTAACGGCCCTTGGGGCTTTGACTGCCGCTTTTGGCACCTTGCTCACGGCTGCCGCTGCGGCTTGGAGAGCTCTTGGAAGGGGAATTCTTGTGGCTCTGGCTACCCGCCTTGGAATGCTGCTCAGGGGTACCGCCACGGGGGGATTTTTGCTCGGGCATCATCAACTCCTTTTAAAGTCTGCGAAAGCGCTGCCTTTTAGGACGACAGCGTGAGTGCAATGCTAACGCTCACTTTCCCCAGTTGTTATAACTCCTCGTCCGATTTCCGTGTCGGATAACCATTACACACCCCTCTACATTCCCCCCTCATTTTGAAGCGAATTTTTCCTCCTACACCATTATAGGATTGATACCGACATTATTAATACTGCGAGAAATTATGATGAGTTCATCAAGATTTTTCAGACGTAATCACAACCCTCAGGAGGCATCAAAATCCAAC
>CAMLME010000094.1 GCA_946481235.1 uncultured Methylobacillus sp.
CACACCTTTTTTGAAGATTACATGCATCACTACCTGCCCATCCTGCCGAAGCCGTTGCTGCGCATGCTGGCGCGCAGGCTTTCGCGCAGCCAGTGCAATGCGATGGACGCGGTGGTCGCGCCTTCGCAGCCGATGCTGGATGCGTTGCGCAGTTACGGCGTGAAATCGCATGCCGAAGTGATACCGACCGGCCTGCAGGAGCACAGCTTTGTTCCCGGCGACGGCTCCGGCTTTCGTCGGCGCTATGGCATCGCGCCGGAGCGCCCGGTGATGCTGTTTGTGGGGCGCGTCGCGCATGAAAAGAACATCGGCTTTCTGCTGCGCATGGCGTTGCAGGTCAAGCACAGCCGGCCGGATATCCTGCTGGTGCTCGCCGGCGAAGGGCCTGCGCTGGAGCAGTTGCGCAAGGAAGCCCGGGCGCTGGGGTTGCAGGACAACACCCTCTTTCTCGGTTATCTGGATCGCAAGACGGAGTTGAACGACTGCTACCGCATGGCCGACGTGTTCGTGTTTTCGTCGCTTACCGAAACCCAGGGGCTGGTGCTGCTGGAAGCGATGGCGCAAGGCGTGCCTGTCGTGGCGATCGCAGAGATGGGAACAAAATCCATATTAGTCGAAGGCAAGGGTGCGCTGATCGCGCCGCAGGATGAAAAGGGATTCGCCGAGCGGGTGCTGGGCTTGTTGGCCAATCCCGAGCATGGCCGGGCACTGGGTGAAAAGGCGCATGGATACGCGCTGCACTGGTCCGCGAGTTATATGGCGGAGCGCATGATGAAGTTTTACCGGCAGGTGATCGCCAGCCAGTGACCTGCCGTCAATCGTAACGGCAGGGTGGCATGTCGCGACGGTCGAGGAACAGCGCATTGCCGGCGACTTTCTTGGCCTGTTTCTTGGCCGACGATGCGGCTGCCGCTACTTCGTGATGCGAAGCGAAGTGGCGGGGGTCGATCCACACGGCACCAATCGAAAGGCTGGCCAGCGGATGAAATGTCCGGCGGCCTTGGCGATCTTCGGCCTCGATTCCGCCGCGAGCCACGTCTTCCGCCTCGTAATGCCCCGGGATGGAGGCCGCAAATTTATCCAGCAGCGTTTTACAGCGCGTTTCCCAATCCTCGCTGCAGAACAACGCAATGAAATCGTCACCGCCGATATGGCCGACGAAGTCGAGTTCCGGATGGACCATGTCCTGTAACAGCTTGCTGGTGAGCTTGATGACGTCGTCACCCTGGCGGAAGCCGTAGACATCGTTGTACGGCTTGAAATTGTCTAGGTCGAAATAGCAGGCGCAAAAGGAGGCGCCGCTCTGCAACAGCCGGTCGATATGCTCGTTGATCGGCACATTGCCCGGCATTTGCGTCAGCGGGTTGGCGTAGCGTGCCGCGGCAATCTGCATTTGCGTGATCTCACGCAGCAGGTCGTGGCCGCTGCCCATGCCCAGATAGGTGCCGCGGTCGGTGATGATGAAGCCGGAGGTCAGGTGATAGGGTTCCATGTCCAGAATGATGCTGCTCAGCTCGTGCAGCGACACCGTGCTCTCCACGATCAGCGGCGAGGCATCCATCATCATCGCGCATGAGCGACGGCCGAAAAGCTCCTTGCTGAAGCGCCGGGCGAAACGGTCGCTCATGGTGTAGCGGCTGATCAGCCCGACCGGCATGCCTTCATCGACGATAGGGATGGAATACAAGCCGGGGTCGCTTTCGAACATTGCGAATACTTCTTCGTTGGTCGAGTTCGTCGAAGCCGGGGTGACCCATTTGAGCAGGTTGGCCACCGTGGTATTGCGTTTCACGTATTGGCAAGGTGCGGCGCGTACCATGCCTCTAACCCCTTTCAGCGTTTCCATGACGCCGGACCGGATCATGACTTCCGGCCGGGATTGCGGGTGAGCGAAATAATACCCCTGGCCGAAATCGACGCCCAGGTCGCGCACGATCAACAGTTCGGCATGTGTTTCTATCCCCTCGGCAATCACGCGGCAACCTGCATTGCGGGCGATTTCCTGAATGGAGCGTACGAATTGCAGTTTGACCGGATCGAGGTTGATGTTCTGGATGAAGTGCTTGTCGATCTTGACGTAATCCGGCCGCAATTCGGACCACAGGCGCAAGCTGGAGAACCCTTCGCCGAGATCGTCCATCGCAATTTCGAATCCCATCGCGCGGTAGTGGCGAGTGGCCTCGCGCAAGGCCGCATACTCCAGCGTGGGTGAGTTTTCGGTCAGTTCGATCACCACCTGGTTGGGCAGCAAACCAGAGTCTGCGATGCAGCGCAGCGTTTCGCCGCTCTGCCAGCCTTCCATCAGCAGGGTTTCCGGGCTGACATTCAGGAACAGCTTGCCCGAGACGCCAAGCCGAGCGAAGGATTCGAGCACGATGCAACGGCTCAGGTATTCGATTTCCACGGACAGGCCGCATTCCCGCGCAGCCTGGAATAGCATCATCGGCGAATGCAGCGGGCTGTCGGACGGGCCGCGGATAAGGCCTTCATAACCGACGATGCCGGCACTGCCCATATGGATGATGGGCTGAAAGATGGCGCTCAGCTGGCGGCCATGAATGATCGCTTCGAGTCGTTCCGCAGTCGTTTTTTCCTTGCTCGGTTCCGCTTCGATCTCGGATAGATAAGGATGGGCTTCAGCCAGGGATGTCATCGTGTGCTCTTTATATTGGAATGCCGGTAGCACACGATAACGACGGTTTGTGACAACCATTTGACAATGGAACAGGCAACAAAAAAGCCGCCCCACAGGGACGGCTTGGCCAGAAATGCCTGGGCGTTACATGAATTTGGTTCCGAGCCACCAGAACGCTGCGGCAATCAGGCCGCTGGCGGGAATCGTCAGTATCCAGGCCACAATCAGGTTCAGCGCGACACCCCAACGAACATCGCGCGTGCGGCGCGCGGAGCCGACGCCGACGATAGCGCCGGAAATGGTATGCGTGGTCGATACCGGAATGCCGCCCAGTGTCGCGAGCCCCAGACTGAGTGCGCCGCCCATCGAGGCGCACGAGCCGCTGACCGAATTCAGCTTGGTGATCTTGGTGCCCATGGTTTTGACGATGCGCCAGCCGCCCATGTAGGTACCCAGGGCGATCGCGAAATAGCAGGAATAGACCACCCAGTCCGGCAGGGTTGCGACATCGGTGGTCGCGGCGCCGGCGCTGATCATCAGCAGCCAGATGATGCCGATGGTCTTCTGGGCATCGTTGCCGCCGTGCGCCAGGCTGTACGCGCCCGAGGCAAACAGCTGCATACGGTCGAACCAATGTTTGACCTGGCTCGGCGTCCGGTTGCGGAACAGCCAGGCGACGAGCACCATCAGCAATCCGCCGAACAGGTACCCTACCAACGGCGAAATCACGATGAACACCAGGATCTTGCCGAAGCCGCTCCAGATGATGGGGGCGATGCCGCCCGCCTTGGTGATCGTCGCGCCGACCAGTCCGCCGATCAACGCGTGGGACGAGGACGAGGGAATGCCATAGAACCAGGTGATGACGTTCCACGATAGCGCGCCGCACAGGGCGCCAAAAATCACGTAGTAATCGACGAAACCGGGATCGACGGTGCCTTTGCCTATGGTGGCGGCGACGTGCAGGTGAAATACCCACAAGGCAGCAAAATTGAAGAATGCCGCAAACAGCACCGCCTGTTTCGGGGTCAGCGCGCCGGTGGCAACGATGGTGGAAATCGAATTCGCGCCGTCATGGAAACCGTTCATGAAGTCGAACGCCAGCGCCACCAGGATCAGCAGCCCCAGGATCCAGACGTTGATCGTCAACGCCTCCATCATGAATTCTCGATCAGGATTTCTTCGATGGTCTTGGCGGTTTCCTCGCAGCGATCCAGCACGGTTTCAAGCAGGAAGTAGAATTCGTGCAGTTTCATTGCCATCCACGGATCGGTACCCTCCTGGAACAGGCGGGTGATCGCCATTTTCAGGACCTTGTCCCCTTTGGATTCGATCTCGTCGATTTCCTGGCAGAATGCGGCGGTTTCCTTGCGGCGCTCCTTGTCTGCCAGGCTGATCATCGCGCGATTGAGCCGCAGGCTGGCATCGGCGCCCAGGGCGGCCAGTTCGCGCGCTTCCGGGGTCGATTCCTGGATGTGATACATGCCGACCGCATTGGCGACATTGCGCAGCGCGCTGAGTATCTTGTCCAGTTCCAGCGTCAGGTTGTGGATCTCGTCGCGATCGAGCGGCGTGATAAAGGATTTATGCAGCAGCGCAATGAGCTCCGCCTTGATCTTGTCACCGCTTTTTTCGTTGAAGTCGACTTCCTTGGCGAGGAGTTCGATATCTTCCGGGCTTTCCGTACCCAGATTGTTGACCAGGCGCAGCGTGGCGTTTGCGCTGGCGACGACCCGGTCCGAGTGGGCGATGAGCAGGTCGAAAAACTCCTTACGTTTTGGCATGAGGCCGCTAAACATAACGAAATATCCTTATAGGTAGTGAGTCCATCAATGTCACGGAATTGTAACAAATGACGGAGCATCCATAGCCTGAAAATGTTCGCGATTAGCGGATGCAAAAACGCCCGCACAAGGCGGGCGTTGTGAAGCGGTGTCGGGCGGACTTAGCCGAACTTGCCGGTGATGTAGTCTTCCGTCTCGCGGCGGCTCGGCTTGGTGAACATGGTGTCGGTGTTGCCGAACTCGATCAGCTCGCCCAGGTACATGTAGGCGGTGTAGTCGGACACGCGTGCTGCTTGCTGCATGTTGTGCGTGACGACCAGAATGGTGACCTTGTTCTTCAGCTCGGACATCAGTTCTTCGATGCTGGCGGTGGCGATGGGGTCCAGCGCAGAGGTCGGTTCGTCGAACAGCATGATTTCAGGGTCGGTCGCCAGGGCGCGGGCGATGCACAGACGCTGTTGCTGGCCGCCGGAGAGATTGAAAGCCACTTCGTGGAGTCTATCTTTCACTTCGTTCCAGATCGCCGCACCGCGCAGGGCTTCCTCGACCTTGTCGTCCATGTCGCGCTTGTTGGTCTCGCCGCGTACGCGCAGGCCGTAAGCAACGTTTTCATAGATCGACTTGGGGAAGGGGTTCGGCTTCTGGAACACCATGCTGATACGCATGCGCACTTCAATCGGATCCACCGCTTTTTGCAGGATGTTGGTGTTGTCCGGATGCATCACGATCTCGCCCTCGTACTGGTTTCCGGGGTAGAGGTCGTGCATGCGATTGAAGCAGCGCAGGAAAGTGGATTTACCGCAGCCGGAAGGGCCGATCAGCGCGGTGATCTTCTTTTCATGGACAGGGAGGTTGATGTCCTTGAGCGCCTTGTGGCCGCCGTTGTAATAGAAGCTCAGGTTACGGGCTTCGGCCTTGATGGGCGTTTCGGTGGGTTGCATGAAATTCGTCCTTAACTCAGGAAATCCAAAATGTAGAGTGTGTCTGTGCGGTAATCGGGCGAAGACGCGAAGGAGAGCCGCAGACAGTACACGTCAGTACGGCAAGGCTCGACAACAAAGTATTCGACCGATTGCTGCACAGACTTACCATTTGATGTTCTTGCGGATGCGATAGCGCAGCCAGATCGCCGTGCCGTTCATCAGCAGCGTCACCATGATGATGATCGCGCCGGTTGCCGCGGCATTGATGTGGAACGCATGATCCGGGCGCGACAGCCAGTTGAACATCTGGATGGGCAGCACGGTAAAGCCCGATTCCAGCCATTCGAAATTGAGGAATGGCGGCTCGGCCATGACTGGTGCCGGCGGCAGGAAGGCAATGAACGTCAGGGCGCCGATGGTAATCACCGGTGCTGTTTCACCCAGTGCGCGGGCCATGCCGATGATGATGCCGGTCAGGATGCCGCCGAAAGAGTAGTGCAGGATGTGGTCGGAGACGACCTGCCATTTGGTTGCGCCGACGGCGTAAGCCCCTTCGCGGATACTGATCGGGATCGCACGGATGGATTCGCGTGTGGTGACAATGACGACCGGCAGGATCAGCAGCGCAAGCGTCAGGCCCGCGGTCAGGATGCTTTGTCCCAGGTCGAGGATATAAACGAACAGGCCCAGTGCCAGCAAACCGTAAATGATCGATGGGACACCGGCCAGATTGCTGACATTGATTTCGATCAGGTCGGTAAACCAGTTCTTCGGGGCATACTCTTCCAGATACACGCCCGCCGCTACGCCCAGCGGCACGGCGGTGACGAAGGTGACTGTCATGACCAGCAGGGAACCGACCCAGGCGGTCAACAATCCGGCGCTGCCTGCACGGCGCGAGGGGAAGTTGGTGAGGAATTCATAGTTGAAACGCGGGTAGCCGTCCATGACCAGGTCGACAAACAGCGTCAGCAGCGTCAGCAGCCCCACCATCAATGCGATCAGGCCGACGATGGAGAAAATGTAGTCGTTCAGCTTGTGCCGACGGATCATCGCCCGGACTTCGTCCAGGTTTTTGAGTACGGATGGTTCTTGGGTCGACATTTTAGTAAGCCTCGCGGTATTTCTTGCGTGCCAGGTGGCCCAGCAGGTTGAAGAACAGCGTCATGAAGGCGAGCACCAGGCCGGCGGCGAAAATGCTCTGGTAACCGATGCTGCCGTGCGGCAGGTCGCCCATGGCTACCTGCACGATATAGGCAGTAATGGTGGCGGCGCCTTCCATCGGGTTGATGGTCATTGTCGGCTGCTGACCGGCGGCGATGGCGACCACCATGGTTTCGCCCACAGCGCGGGAGATGCCGAGAATGTAGGCGGCGATAATGCCGGAAGTGGCGGCCGGCGCGACCACGCGCACTGCCGTCTGGAAGCGCGTTGCGCCCATTGCGTAGGAACCTTCCCGCATGCTCATCGGCACAGCGCGCATCGCGTCTTCGGCCATCGAGCTGATGTAGGGAATGATCATGATGCCCATCACGATACCGGGCCCCAACATGTTGAAGCCGGGCAGTTCGGGGAAAATCTTTTGCAGCATGGGCGTGACGAACAGCAGTGCAAAGTATCCGAATACCACGGTAGGCACGCCTACCAGCAACTCAAGGATGGGCTTGCAGATTTCCCGCACGCGGTGCGAGGCGAATTCCGAAAGATAAATGGCGGCGATGGTGCCGAGCGGTATCGCAACCATCAGTGCAATGCCCGACGTGACCAAGGTGCCCATCACCAGCGGCAGGATGCCGTAATGGGCATCTTCAAACAGCGGGGTCCATTGGGTGTCGGTGAGGAAGTCCACAATGGAGACATGTGCGAAAAAGCCGGAGGATTCGTAAAGCAGTACGGCGACAATACCGACTGTGGTGGCGACCGCGGAGAGCGCGGCCATCATGAGTATGAACTCAATCACCCGCTCTTTGAAATGGCGCCGGAAATTCTTGGCGAGACGGTCGCTGATGCGAAGTTCCAGTGGGGTATTCAGCACTTCGGTTGCCATGCTCATAGTTGTTTTAACCCGTGCATTGTAACGGAACGGAGGGGGATAGACCAACCGCCGGAACGCTTGTCCCGGCGGCTGGAAGGGACTTACTTGATGCGCTTCAGCAGCTCTTCGATCTTGACGCCGACTTCAGG
>CAMLME010000095.1 GCA_946481235.1 uncultured Methylobacillus sp.
GCGGCTGCCGATTCCGCCTTGTTTATTTCTCCCAGCAGCTGATGCGCGCCGATACGCTGTGCCATCGCACGTGCCTGGGAAAACTCGCTCTTCGCTTCATTCCCTGCGCCCTTGGCCGATTTCACCTGAGCCAGCATGAGGCGGGCTTTTGCCTGCCAATAGGAGTCGCCGGCCTCGGCGATGGCTCCCAGGAACTTGCCCAGCCATTTTTCAGCATCGGCATACTGCTTCGCGACCAGACAAATTCGACCCAGCTCGATGTTCGCATAGGCGTAATGGTTGAAGTCGCCGGCACGCTCCTCGAACAGCACCGACTTGAGTTGGTGCTCGATTGCCTTGTCATGTTGCCCCAGCAGGCTGTGGGCGGCAGCAATGCGGGCATGACTGTCGGCACGCTCATTGTCGTTGGCCGCCAGTTTGAGCCCCAACTGGTATTGCTCCAAAGCGCCCACAACTTCACCGCTCTTTTCCAGCGCGGAACCCAGCTGGTTAAGATTGATCAACTCGAAGCCGGTATTTTTCTCGGCCCGGGCGATCTCCAGGCTTTTACGGTAGGCCTCGACGGCCTGCGGAGTGTTTTCCGCTTCGCGGTACTGATTACCCAGCAACGTCAGCGCAATGATGCGCTCCACCGGCTGCGCAGAAAGTTTCTCCGCGGATTGCAAGGCTGCCAGCGCTTCTTCATGCTTGCCAAGCTCGCCTGCCGCACGCCCCAGGCACAGGTAGGCTTCCCGCTTGTTAACCGCACTTGGCAGGGCCTCCTGGGCTTGCGTCATGGCTTTTGCGGCATCACCTGCTTCCAATGCCTGGTTGCAGGCATCGACACCGTCCGCCAGAGCAGAATTCGTGAAAAAGAAAAGACCAACAACTAACAAAAGCTTGCATTTCATTTGAGGTACTGCGACCAGTCGTGGCCGGTGGCTCCTGTAGCAAAAAAATCGGAATTCAGCAGGGATTCCTTGGTGTTGTAGCGAAATGGCAGATTGTCCGTCCCGACCAGGCGCCCGCCCGCCTCTTCCAGCACGCATTGCGCTGCAGCGGTATCCCACTCCGAGGTCGGCCCGAGGCGTGGATAAACGTCCGCCCGGCCTTCCGCTACCAGACAAATCTTGAGTGAGCTCCCCATGCTGATCAACATGTGCGGACCCATGTTGGACAAAAAACTTATCAAGCGTTCTCCGGCGTGCGAACGACTGCCCGCCACCGTCACCTGCGTGGCGTCGAAAGTCCGGGCCTGAATCTGTTGCGGTGGTTTGCTGCCGAGCTTGCGGAAAGCACCTTTACCCTTCGCGGCATAAAACAGCAGATCGAGCGCCGGCGCGTAGACCACGCCCAATACGGGCTCGTGATTTTCGATAAGTGCAATGTTGACGGTGAATTCGCCATTGCGCTTGATGAACTCACGCGTACCGTCCAGCGGATCGACCAGCCAATAGGTACCCCAGGTCTTGCGTTCCGCATAAGGCAAGGCCACCGACTCCTCGGAAAGGATCGGCAGCTTGGGTGTCAGTTGAGTGAGGCCCGCCTCGATCACATGGTGCGCGGCGAGATCGGCTTGCGTCAGCGGCGAATCGTCGTCCTTGCGGCTGACGGCGATTTCGCCGTCATACACCTCCATGATTGCGTGTCCCGCCTCCAGGGCAATGGCCACAACCTTTTCGATCAAGTCGTACTGGTTCATTGGATGGGTGCTGCGATCACGCGATTGCGTCCTTCTCGTTTGGCCTGGTAAAGCGCCTCATCGGCGATCTTGAGCAGTTCTTCCGGCGAGGCCATGCCCGCGCACTTTTGTGCCACACCCAGGCTGATCGTCAAATGCAAGTCTATGCCTTCGACATTGATGGACTTGCTCTCGAAGGCTTCGCGCAGCCGTTCGGCCTGGCGCAAGGCGCCGGGAAGCGCGGTTTCAGGCACCAGAATGAAAAACTCTTCGCCGCCGATACGGCAGGCGATGTCCGGGCGGCGTGAATATTCGCCCAGCATTTCGGCAAGGCGTTTCAGGGCGATATCGCCGATGTTGTGGCCGTGGTTGTCGTTGACCGTCTTGAAGTGGTCGATGTCCAGCAGCAGGATGCTCAGCGGGCGATGATTGCGCTCGGAAGCCACCCACTCGCGCGCCAGCCGGTCCATCGCATAGCGGCGGTTATAAAGGCCGGTGAGCGAATCGGTCAGCGCCGCTTCTTCCGCCCGCTGGTTGGCGATGGTCAGTTGCAGGGCGTTGCGGCGTAACAGGTCGCATTCGTTGATTACTTCGCGCTGTACCGTCACGATGCGCTGGCCGGCCTTGAGGCGCGCCAGCAGTTCGGTGCGGTCAAGCGGTTTGGAGAGAAAGTCGTCCGCGCCAGCATTGAAGGCTTCGACCATTTTTTCCTTGTCGTTTTGCGCGGTCAACACCATGACATAGAGGTAACGACCAATTTCCGTTTCACGCAGCGTGCGCAGGAGTTGCAGGCCATCGACCCCAGGCATCATCCAGTCGGTGATCATGATCTGCGGCTGGTGTTCCAGCACCATGCGCAGGGCTTCACGGCCGTCGGCGGCGGTATAGACCTTGTGTCCCGCACTGCCCAGTATCGTTTTCAGCAGTTCGACCATGGCCGGATCATTGTCGACGACCAGGATATCCGCCGACGCATGCACTTGGGATTCCATGCTGACCTTGAATTCGGAAGTCACTACGGTTTCATTCATATTGTCCGGATACGCATCCTGCGTCGAGTCGGGGAAAGATGCCACGTTGCGCACCTGGATTTCAAGTAAGGCGCTCCACTCCTTCCATTCGACCAGCATCTGATTGGCGATGCTGACCAGCATTTCGCCATCCAGATCGAGCTTTCTGCCGATCGGGTAGATCCGGGCCATGCGCTCAGGCCGCTCGGCTTCGTCCGTGAAACACAGCTCGGCCAGCAGCCAGGCCAGATGGAAACACTGGATGAGGCGCGCGCGGCGGCTGTTTTCGGAAAAACCGGCCAGTCCAGGCAGTTCCTGATACAAAATGGCTTCGCTGAAAAACTTGGGGATTCCCCAATCCGCCATCATCGCCGCCGATATTTCGGCGTGATTGAGGCCGAAATTCTCCTCTTCCAGTTGCAGCAGCCGTTCATGATCGTCGCCGGCCTCGGCCAGCGCATTGCCGTATTTGTCGTGGTGGATAGCCGCCAGCGCAAGCTTGCCGATTTGCGACAGCAAGCCGCAGGTAAACATTTCTACCGGCGGCGCAATACGGACCTCTGCCCCAATCAACTCCGCGGCCACGCCAATGGCGACGGATCGCGACCAGAACTCCTGGTAATCGAATTCCCGACATTGCCCCTTGCGATGCGAGGAAACCAGCGAAAATGCCAGAACTACCTGCCGCAGCGACTGGATGCCTATGGTCATCAGCACATCCGGCGAAAGCGAAACCACCGGCCGCGGACGCCCATATATCGGAGAGTTGGCCATTTTCAGCACGCGGCCTACGAGGCCCGGATCAGCCTGCATCGCATGCACGATTTCCGGCAACGCCACATTGCTCTGCTGGCAAAGTTCGATAAGCTTCATTGCCGTCCCGGTGGGGGAAGGCAGGCTACCGCTGGACTTCAGCTCCAGATATTTTTCGTTATACGACATTGCCAGCAGTTTGAGCTATTAGCGGAATTGCCGCAATCACCCAATTCGCATAGGCTGCATCGAAATACAGATGCGGAATGCTTATGGATTCAAAAGCTTGAGCAAGCCTGCTTCATCCAGCACCGGCACATCCAGTTCCTGCGCCCTGGTCAGTTTGCTTCCGGCCTCCTCGCCCGCAACGACGTAGTCGGTTTTCTTGGAAACGCTACCGCTTACCTTGCCTCCGGCAGCCTCGATCATTTCCTTGGCATCCTCACGTTTCAGCGTCGGCAAGGTACCGGTCAGCACGAAAGTCTTGCCGCTGAGCAGGCCAGCGCTTGCCGAACGGCTACCCTCGCCTTCCTGCAGGCGAATTCCGCCGAGATCCGGATCGCGCAGTTGTGAGATGACCTCTCGGTTGTGGGCTTCCGAGAAAAACTGCGCGATGGATTCGGCCACCACCGGACCAACATCCGGCACCTCCTGCAAGGCAGCCACATCGGCGGCCATGATGTTGTCCAGCGTACCGAAATAGCGGGCCAGATCCTTGGCGGTGGCCTCGCCGACATTGCGGATGCCGAGCGCGTAAACAAATCGCGCCAGCGTCGGTTGCCTGCTCTTTTCCAGCGCCTTGACGATGTTCTCTGCGGATTTTTCCGCCATGCGCTCCAGCGCGGATAACCGAGACACATCCAGACGATAGATATCGGCCAGCGTATGCACGATATTGCCATCGACCAGTTGATCGACCAGCTTTTCGCCCAGGCCCTCGATATCCATCGCCCGGCGCGAGGCGAAATGCAGGATGGCCTGCTTGCGCTGGGCTGGGCATACCAGTTCGCCGGTGCAGCGCACTGCCGCCTCTTCCGGCAGACGGACCGCGTGCGAACCGCACACCGGGCAAACATGATGAATCGCTTCGAGCAGGGAGTAAGGCCGGGAATCCGCCGGGCGGCGATTCAATATCACTGACACCACCTCGGGAATCACATCGCCGGCGCGGCGCACGATGACCGTGTCGCCGATACGCACATCCTTGCGGTCGATTTCGTCCTGGTTGTGCAGCGTGGCGTTGGTCACGGTGACGCCACCGACAAACACCGGCTTTAGACGCGCCACCGGGGTGATCGCGCCGGTACGGCCGACCTGCACGTCGATATTCTCGACCACGGTCATTTCTTCCTGGGCAGGAAACTTGTGTGCCACGGCCCAATGCGGCTCACGCGTGCGGAAGCCCAACTCGCGCTGCAACTCGAGACTGTTGACCTTGTAAACCACGCCGTCGATATCGTAAGGCAGGCTGTCGCGCTTGGCCGAAACTGTCTGATGGAACGCGATCAGGGAATCCGCACCCAGCCCGACCGTGCGTTCCGCACACACAGGAAAACCGAAAATCTTCAACGCATCGAGCACCTGGCCGTGCGTCGCCGGCACTTTCCAGCCAACCGCTTCGCCCAGCCCGTACACGAAGAAAGACAGCGGCCGCTGCGCCGCCAGCCGCGAATCGAGCTGACGGATGCTGCCCGCCGCGCCGTTGCGCGGATTGACCAGCGTCGCCTTCCCCAGCTCGCGCTGACGCGCGTTGTAGCGCTCGAAGTCGGGACGGCTCATATAGACCTCGCCGCGCACCTCCAGTACCTCCGGTGCGCTGCTCTTAAGTCGCAAAGGAATCTGGCGTATGGTGCGGATATTGTGCGTCACGTCCTCGCCCACTTCGCCATCGCCGCGCGTGGCGGCTTGCACCAGCAAGCCGTTTTCATAGCGCAGGCTGATCGCGAGTCCGTCGAATTTCAGTTCCGCGGCATATTCGATGGGCGGGTCGCTGGCGTCCAGCCCCAGCTTTTTCCGCGTACGCGTATCGAAAGCGCGTGCGCCGTTGGGCGTAATGTCGGTTTCCGTTTCGATGGACAGCATGGGAATGCGATGCCGCACCGGCGCGAGCACTGAAACCGGCATGCCCCCCACGCGCTGGGTCGGCGATTCGGATGTCAACAATTCCGGATACTGGGCTTCAAGCGCCTGCAACTCGCGGAACAGTCGGTCATATTCGCTATCCGGGATTTCCGGCGTATCGAGAACGTAATACTGATAATCGTGATGCAGAATTTCTTCGCGCAGCTGCCGTACGCGCTGCGCTGTTTGTTCAGGAACAGCCATAAGTCAGGAGAAAAGACGAATTGCGGTGGGTGTGCCCGGCAGAATGAACCGCGCCACCATCTTGGCGTGGATCATCCTGAGCTGCTGGCGGATCTTTTCGATTTCGATGTCACCCAGCGCGCGCTGGTTATCGTCCACCAGCACGCCGTCCAGTGCAGTCTCAAGCTGGCGGGCGAATGTCACCATCCGGTTGAACGCGTCGGAACTGCTTTCCACCTTGGGCACATCCAGCTGGAAGCTGACGCCGCGATAGAAAACCGTACGCAAGGTTTCGGGTTTGAAAGGCCGCTGGTCCTGGCTCACCATGGTATACAAGGTTTCTCCATCAGCATTCTCGAAATGGAAGGCGCCATCGTCATGCAGCTTCAAACCGGCTGATTCAGCCAGTCCGCGCAATTTCGTGCCGGCGAAAGGTCCGCTCGCGCCTTGCAGGATATGAAAACCCACCATGACATCGACATCGATACAGAAGCGATCGAGATCGACGGCATATTGCAAAGGGTCGGTCGCCCCATGCCATGCGAGTTTCGCACCAAGAATCGAGGCCAGGTTTTGCACCTGTTCCTGAAATGCCATTAACGTGCCTTGCGAAACCGGCCCGGCCCGGTCGGCCAATTGCAGCGCACAAGCCATCTGCGGGTAACGGCCAGACGGAAGTTCCGGCGTCAATGTCCGCCAAGCACCTGTTTCATCCTGCAGGAACCAATACACCGGCTTATCGAATCTCGGCATTTGGTGAATGGCCTGGATGAAAGCGCCCATATCCAGCATCGATGGCAAGGCTGCCTTGCCGATGAGGTCGACCTGCTCGTCCACAAACGCCGGCATGGTGCTGACTACCGGCTCCTCGGGTGTTTCTTCTGGCTGCGCCTCTTCCGGAAAGGCAGCTTCCATCAGCGCAGCCACTTCCTCGATTTGAGCATCGACGGATTCAAGTTCATCGGGCTCGGTGCGGTCAAATGCTTCCTCATCGAACCCTTCCGGCTCGAATTCCGCCCGGGTTTCCGGCACTTCATCTGTCCTGGAAGGAGCTGTCCGGAATACCATTTCGTCGTCAGGCGCCTGTTTTGGAGCCAACTGAACCGTATCGACGAAGTTATCCTCTACCGGCTCAGGCCGGGTCGGCGCTGCGACCGGCTCGTTACCGCGACTCGACCTTCGTGGCTGCAGGTCTTCCAGCAGCACATCTTCCGGGATAGTCGTTTCGGTATAGCGGTCTTCGACGACAATGGATTCGGTTTCGAAGGCGACAACACGTTCCGGATCAATCTGGAACTCATCCATCAAAACATCGTCCGCCGGCCCTTCAAAGCGGCGAATGCTCTCCTGCATGAAGCGTCGCTCCTGCCACCAATTGAAAAGTATGACGGCAGCGATAATCACCGCGCCGAGCGCGAGCAGAGATAGTTGCAAGTCCGACATGCTATCGAGTTCCCGTTTTTTTCATCAATTAATCCAGATTATACGTTACACCGGCAGCTCTGTTTGCATGCGCATCGCCGCCTCAATATCGACTTCGACAATGCGCGAAACACCGGATTCCTGCATGGTGACGCCGATCAGTTGCTGCGCCATTTCCATCGTGATCTTGTTGT
>CAMLME010000096.1 GCA_946481235.1 uncultured Methylobacillus sp.
CGAGCGCTTCTATACCGGCAGCTACGGCAGCCAGAAGGTGGGCGAGATCCGCTTCGCGCTGCTGCTCGACGAAGCCGGCGTGGTGGTCGATGACGGCGTGGTCGCGCGGCTTGCCGACGACAAGTTCTATGTCTCCACCAATACCGCGAATGCGGCCGCGGTCTACCGCGAGATGCAGCGCTGGCTGCAGAAGTGGCAGCTCAACGTGTTCCTCATCAACGTCACCGGCGCCTATGCCGCGATGAACCTGGCCGGCCCCAGTGCCCGCAATATCCTCGCCAAGGTCGCCTCGGTCGATGTGTCCGCGAAGGCGTTCCCGGCATCGCACTTCCGCGAAGGCAAGGTGGCCGGCGTTCAGGCACGCATCCTCCGGGTGAATTTCGTCGCCGACGAGGCGTTCGAGATCCACGTGCCCGCCGCCCAGTCGCGTGCGGTCTGGGAAGCCCTGATGGAAGCGGGGCTGGAAGAGGGCTTGCGCCCCTTCGGCACGGATGCGCAGCGCCTGCTGCGGCTGGAAATGGGCAATCACCTGGTCAGCCATGACACGGACGGCCTCACCAATCCGTTCGAGATCGGCGCGGAATGGGCGCTGCGCATGGGCAAGCCGTTCTTCGTCGGCCAGCGCAGCCTCAAGATCATCGCCAAGCGCAGCGTCACCAAGCGCCTCGTTCCCTACGTGCTGGACGACGGTTTCAACGGCGAGATGCCGCAGGAATGCAATCTCGTCATCGACGAAGCGGGGCAGATCAAGGGCCGTGTCACCAGCATCGCCTTCAGCCGCTCGGTCGGGCGCGTCATCGGCTTCGCCTATGTCGATCCCGCCAGCGTCGCGCCGGGTTCCCGCTTCCAGATCCGCACGGACGGAGGCGCCATGGTGAAGGCCACGGTCGTGAAGACGCCGTTTATCAAGAGCAGCAAAGGAGACCAGGCATGAGCGCGGTTACACGGCAAACCCCGGTTGCGTACGCGCAACAGCACCTCGCGCCGAAGATGACGGTGGTGCACGGCATGGAGATCCCGCTTGAATTCGCGAGCGCCGAGATCGAGCACAAGCGCAAGGTCAACCTCGGCATCTGCGACGTGAGCTGCTTCTCCCGCTTCGGGGTCAAGGGCCGCAACGTCGTCCAGTGGCTCAACGAGCAGAAGGTCGAGATTCCGTCCGAACCCAACGCGTGGGTACAGCAGGGCGAATCGCTGGTGCTGCGGCTCGGCAACAGCGAATTCCTGGTGGAGGACCAGCTCGAAGGCAAGGCATGCGCGTCGCTGGACGGGGCCGTGATGCCCGAGGCCTACGGCGTGTACAGAATCCAGCGCAACGATACCGCTTTGCTGTTGAGCGGCAGCCATGTGCAGGAACTCTTTTCGGAAATCTGCGCGATCGACCTGCGCGACGGGGCGCTGCCCTACGGCAAGGTGGTGATGACGCAGATGGCCGGGATTTCGGTCACCGTTCTGAGGCAGAAATTCAACGGCGAGGATGTATACCGCCTCTGGTGCGACGGCACATACGGCCCGTACCTCTGGGAAACGCTATTGGAAATCGCGGAAGAGGTGGGAGGCGGTGCGGTTGGGCTTTCCTGTCACTACAAGGAAATGCTCTAGGGCGGGTCTACGCCCCAACTGGCGGTATTACTTTCTAGGGAGATGCGTATGAAAACGTTGGCTGAAGCAAAGAAGTTTCTGAAGGACAATGATGTCAGGTATGTCCTGGCGCAGTTCGTCGACATTCACGGGGTGGCCAAGGTCAAGTCCGTGCCGGCGGACCACCTCGAGGATATCCTCAAAAACGGTGCCGGTTTCGCCGGCGGCGCCATCTGGGGCATGGGCATCGAGCCCAACGGCCCGGACTACATGGCGGTGGGCGAGCTCGGCACATTGAGCCTGATGCCCTGGCAGCCGGGTTACGCACGCATCATTTGCGACGGCCACGTGGAAGGCAAGCCCTACGGCTACGACTCGCGCGTGGTGCTCAAGGGCCAGATCGAGCGGCTGAAGAAGAAAGGCTGGATCCTGTACACCGGCCTGGAACCGGAATTTTCCCTGCTGCGCATGGACGAGCACGGCCAGATTCACCCCAACGACCCGACCGACAAGCTGCAGAAGCCCTGTTATGACTACAAGGGCATTACCCGCAACGCGGCCTACCTGGAAAAGCTGACCGAATCGCTGCGCGCGGTGGGCATGGACGTTTACCAGATCGACCACGAAGATGCGAACGGCCAGTTCGAGATCAACTACACCTACGCCGACTGCCTGAAGAGCGCCGACGACTACATCATGTTCAAGATGGCGGCGAGCGAGATTGCCAACGAAATGGGCATGATCTGCTCCTTCATGCCCAAGCCGTTCAGCAACCGTCCCGGCAACGGCATGCACATGCACATGTCCATCGGCGACGGCAAGAAGAGCCTGTTCCAGGACGACAGCGACCCGACCGGTCATGGCCTGTCCAAGCTCGCCTATCACTTCATGGCCGGCATCCTGCATCACGCGCCGGCACTGTGCGCACTGGCCGCACCAACCGTCAATTCCTACAAGCGCCTCGTCGTCGGACGTTCGCTGACCGGAGCGACCTGGGCACCGGCCTACATTTCCTACGGCAACAACAACCGCTCGACCATGGTGCGCATCCCCTACGGCCGCATCGAGCTGCGCCTGCCGGACGGTTCCTGTAATCCGTACCTCACTGCCGCTGCGGTAATCGCTGCCGGCCTTGACGGTGTGGAGCGCGAGCTGGATCCGGGCAAGGGCCACGACATCAACCTGTATGACCTGACGCCGGCCGAACTGAAGAAGCTGGGCATCGGCATCCTGCCGCAGGACCTCAACGAGGCGCTCAATGCACTGGAAAACAACAAGGTGATCCGCGATGCACTGGGCGACGGACTGACCTCGGAGTTCATCAACCTGAAGCGCATGGAGTGGGTGGATTACATGCGCCATGTGTCGGATTGGGAAATCAACCGCTACGTCGAATTTTATTGAAACCGAAATCGCCCGATGTTCTCGGGCTTAGGAAGGAGAAGCAGTATGTGTGGAATTGTTGGATTGCTGGTGAAGAACCAGAAAATGCGCGCCAATATCGGCGAGCTAATGCTGCCGATGCTGATCGGCATGACCGAGCGCGGGCCTGACTCCGCCGGTCTCGCCATCTTCGGCGCGCCGGTGTCGGACGAAAACCGCAAGTTCAATTTGTATGCGGCCGATGAGGATTTCAACTGGCACAAGCTGGGCCATGATTTCCTGACGCATCTCGGCACCCAGGCACAGATCGAGCAGAAGGCGAACCATGCCGTGCTGACCACGCACCTGGAGCCGTCGACCGTGCGCGCCTGGCTCAAGGACAACTACCCGCAGCTGCACCTGCTGTCCGTGGGCCAGCTGATGGACATCTACAAGGATACCGGCACCCCTGCGGAAGTCGCTGAGCGCTACAGCTTCAAGAACCTGACCGGCACGCACCTGGTGGGCCATACCCGCATGGCGACCGAATCCGCCGTGACCCCGGCGCACGCCCACCCGTTCACGGCTGGCGAAGACTGGTGCCTGGTGCATAACGGCTCGCTCTCCAACCCCAACAGCCTGCGCCGCATGCTGCAACACCAGGGCATCAGTTTCGAGACCGACAACGACACCGAAGCCGCCTGCCGTTTCCTGGAATGGCGCATGCGCGAAGGCGACGACCTGCGCACCGCGCTGAACAAGGGTTTCGACGAACTGGACGGATTTTTCACGCTGCTGATGGGCACCAAGGACCAGCTCGCACTGGTACGCGACCCGTTTGCCTGCAAGCCGGCCATCGTGGCCGAGCACGACGACTACGTGGCGATTGCTTCCGAGTACCGCTCGCTGGCGCACCTGCCGGATGTGAAGAACGCCCACCTTTTCGAACCGATGCCTGAGGAACTTTACATATGGAAAGTCTAGACCTTCACAAGATCACCGTGCGGGAACTCAACCAGTACCTGCACAAAGAGCTGCCGAGCAAGAACGGCGTGAAAAAGCTGGAGATTCTCAACCCGGACGGCATGCACAGCATTGCCGCCGGCATGGACCTCCCGGTCGACATCGACATCAAGGGCCACGGCGGCTACTACGTCGGCGGCATGAACAAGCACGCCAACATCACCGTGCACGGCAACGTGGGTTGGGGCGTCGCGGAAAACATGATGTCCGGCACCGTGCGGGTGAAGGGCTTTGCCTCTTCCGCCGCCGGCGCCACCGGCCGTGGCGGCACACTGATTATCGAAGGCGATACCAGCCTGCGCTGCGGTATCTCGATGAAGGGCATCGACATCGTCGTCGGCGGCAGCATCGGCAACTTCTCCGGCTTCATGGCGCAGGCCGGCCGCATGGTGATCTGCGGCGATGCCGGCGACGGCCTGGGCGACTCGATGTACGAAGCGGTGTTCTACGTGCGCGGCAAGATCAAGTCGCTGGGCGCGGATGCGCAGGAAGAGCCGATGACCGAAGCCGACTACGCCGCGGTTCAGGAACTGCTGGACCGCGCCGGCTTCAAGCATGACCCCAAGGAATTCAAGCGGGTCGCCGGTGCCAAGAAACTCTATAACTGGAACGCCGACGCGAACCAGGAATACTGATACAGGATACGAATCATGACCAAAAAACTAGTACTGGAAGAAAGCGCTGGCTTTGACCAGAAAGTGATCGAATACGTGCACCGCGCTTCGGCGACCGGGCTGTACGAGATCCGCGGCATGGGCGCCAAGCGCCACCTGCCATCCTTCGACGACCTGGTATTCCTGGCCGGTTCCGCCTCGCGCTACCCGCTGGAAGGCTACCGCGAGAAGTGCACCACCACCACCGTGCTGGGCACCCGTTTCGCCAAGAAGCCGATCGAACTGGCGATCCCCATCACCATCGCAGGCATGAGCTTCGGCGCACTGTCCGGCCGCGTGAAGGAAGCCCTGGGCCGCGCCGCGACCGAAATGGGCACCTCCACCACTACCGGCGACGGCGGCATGACGCCGGAAGAGCGCCAGTCCTCCAAGACGCTGGTGTACCAGTGCCTGCCGTCTCGTTACGGTTTCAACCCGGACGACCTGCGCAAGGCGGACGCGATCGAACTGGTGATCGGCCAGGGCGCCAAGCCGGGCGGCGGCGGCATGCTGCTGGGCCAGAAGGTGACCAAGCGCGTGGCCGGCATGCGTACGCTGCCGGTCGGCGTCGACCAGCGTTCCGCCTGCCGTCACCCGGACTGGACCGGCCCGGATGACCTCGCGATCAAGGTGGCCGAGCTGCGCGAGATCACCGACTGGGAAAAGCCGATCTACATCAAGGTCGGTGCGACCCGTACGTTCAATGACGTCAAGCTGGCGGTGCACGCCGGTGCCGACGTGATCGTGGTGGACGGCATGCAGGGCGGTACCGCCGCCACGCAGACCGTGTTCATCGAGCACATCGGCATCCCGACGCTGGCAGCCCTCCGCCAGGCGGTGGACGCGCTGGAAGACATGAACATGCGCGGCAAGGTGCAGCTGATCGTCTCCGGCGGTATCCGTACCGGTGCCGACGTCGCCAAGGCGCTGGCCATGGGTGCCGATGCCGTGGCGATCGGCCAGGGCGTGCTGCTGTCCCTCGGCTGCAACAGCAGCAGCTACGTGCAGAACGGCGAGCATATCGACGCGACCGCCGACTACGCGGCCCTGGGCACGGCGCCCGGCTACTGCCACCACTGCCAGACCGGCAAGTGCCCGGTGGGCGTGACCACGCAGGACGAGATCCTCGAGCAACGCCTGGAGCCGCTGGTCGGCGCCAAGCGCCTCAAGAACTACCTCAAGACGCTGAACATGGAACTCACCACGGTGGCGCGTGCCTGCGGCAAATCGAACGTCCACCACCTGGAGCGCGAAGACCTGGTGGCGCTGACGATCGAAGCCGCTGCCATGGCAAGACTGCCGCTGGCAGGTACCAACTGGATTCCGGGAGCTTCCGGGTTCTGATTTCTCCAAGAGCGATCCCCCGACGCAAGTCGGTTTAGGAAGGGAGCTATGACATGCGAGCAATTCGACGGACGGTAAAAAGGGGACCCTTGCTCAGCCTCGCGTCCGTTGGCGATGTTCGCGCCGGCCTGCTCTGCGGGTCGGCAGGAGTAGCCCCCTTCTTTCTTTCTTTTCCGGGAGCGCGGCAGTCGGCGCGTCTCCCAGCTGGTGGCAAGCTGTTGTTGTGAAGTCGCAGAACGCCCGTTCATCTCGCATGAACGGGCGTTTTGTTTTTAAAACATGACCGGAGGAGAAGTAGATGAAACAAGATATGAAGTCGCGAATACAGCGCATGTTCATGCAGGACTGCGTGATGGCATGGTTCGATGTGTTGTTGTTATGGCTGGTGGCCGCGTTCGTGCTGTTCGATACGCTGGCGTTCGTCCAGGATGGAAACATACGCACGGCCCTGTACATCGCCTGCGCCGTGCTGGTGCTGTTCAACACGGCCTCGGTCGCCGCGATGACCTCGCATTACGCGGAAGACAAGGAGTTCATCTACGGTCTCGATATCCAGCATCTGGACGATAACCGCGAAGCCGCGCGCCTCTCGCGGGTAGCCGCCGTGGCGAGGGCTTCGGCATGAAGAAATACACACCCAAAAAGCAGAGCGGGATCGGGCAGTTCATCGACAGCATCTTCATCCTGGTCCTGGTCTACGTCAGCCTCTACATCCCCTTGCTGCTGAAGTCGGAGCCGGCGGCGGAAACGACGGCGGATGCGGCGAAGGAAGCCGTCAAGCCCACCTGGGAATCGCTCGACCTGTCGCCTGTCGTCCAGCAGCAGTGGGAAAAGCTGGGGTACGACGCGGAAAAGGCGGCCGGCCTGATCGGGTCGAAGTTCGACTACACGATCGATCCCCTGATGCTGCTGATTACGGCGGCGGTGATCGTGGGCTACTTCGTGTTCATGATCAAGGTATCCGACAAACAATACCGCGAGGTCATCGCGGAAAAATTCGGCGAGCGCTGAGCGCCGCACCACGAGGAGAACGAAATGAATTTCTGGCAACTACTGAGTTACGCCGCCTGGGTGATTTCCGCCCTGCTGGTGGCCTGGATGCTGGCCGACATGGTCAGCGTCTCCAAGCAGTACGACGAAGACTTCCTGATGAGCTCGCGTGAAGGCGCGGACGAGCTTACCGACCACTGACCTTCACGACATTAGGGGAAATACAATGAGTTCAAGTGCTGCAAGCGCTGCGGGAGAGCAGCGCATTTCGATGCTGAAGGTGCTCAATCCCTTTCACGTCTGGGCGTTGGGCGTGGGGATCGTGCTGGTCGGCGAGTTCATGGGATGGAATTTTTCCGTGGCCAAGGGTGGGGCTTACGGCGCGC